>JBHIDV010000173.1:0-6236 GCA_046760285.1 Sedimentisphaerales bacterium | reverse complement strand
TTGCTGGCAAAAGGCTATGAGGTCTGGGGCATTATTCGCCGAAGTTCATCCTTTCATACCGGCAGGATTGACCATTTGTATAAAGACCCACATGAACAGCCACGACTTAGATTAGTTTACGGGGATTTGACCGACGGTGGCAATCTGTCAGCAATTATAAATGAGATTAAACCCGATGAGGTTTATAACTTAGGTGCGCAAAGCCATGTCCGGGTAAGCTTCGATATGCCGATTTATACAGTGGATACCGATGCGCTGGGGACGCTTCGGCTGTTAGAGGCGATCCGCACCAATGAAAGGGCGATAAAATTTTATCAGGCCTCCAGCAGTGAGATGTACGGCCAGGCCGTGGAAATACCGCAAACTGAAAAGACGCCGTTTTATCCGAGAAGTCCCTACGGCTGCGCGAAGGTGTACAGCTTTTGGCAAACGGTGAACTATCGAGAAGCCTACGGCTTATTTGCGTGCAATGGTATCTTGTTCAACCATGAATCGCCCAGGCGGGGCGAGACGTTTGTGACCAGGAAGATCACGCGGGCGGCGACGCGAATCAAACTCGGCTTACAGAATAAACTCTATTTAGGCAATCTGGACGCAAAACGAGACTGGGGCTTCGCAGGCGACTACGTCCAGGCAATGTGGCTGATGCTTCAGCAGGCAAGGAGCGATGATTATATCGTGGCTACGGGTGAAAGCCATTCGGTCAGAGAATTTGTTCAGGAGGTTTTCAACTATCTGGATTTAGATTGGCAAAAATACGTCGAAATTGACTCTCGATACTTTCGGCCGACCGAGGTTGAACACCTGCAGGGTGATGCCAGCAAAGCGAAAAAGATTCTTAAGTGGCAGCCCAAGGTGACTTTCAAAGAGCTGGCAAAGTTAATGACCGATGCCGATATGAAAATCGCTGAACGGGAAAAGATTGTCAAAGACCACGGAAAGTAAAAAGGAAAATCGAATGTGTGGCAGCCTCAATCCGACATAGGCGTATTGGGGATGGCGCGAGCAAGATCAATAGGCCATCCCCAAGCTGCGCTTGAGGCTGCCACCCTCGAGACAAGAAACAACAGTGAGCGATTTTTTTGCCAATAGAAGAATTGTAGTTACCGGTGGGGCCGGTTTTTTAGGTGGATATGTCACTGAAGGGCTGCGAAAACGCAATTGCAAGTATATAGGTGTGCCGAAAATAGAAGACTATGACCTGGTAAATTTGAATGATATTGCTCGGATGTACGAGGATATGAAGCCGGATATTGTTATTCACCTGGCGGCTGTGGTCGGCGGTATCGGTGCCAATCGTGAGCACCCAGGCGAGTTTTTCTATAAGAATTTGATGATGGGCGTTCAGCTCATAGAGCAGGGGCGAATTCGTAATATTGAAAAATTTGTAGCGATTGGCACGGTTTGTGCATATCCCAAATTTACGCCGGTGCCATTTAAGGAAGAAGACCTCTGGAACGGATACCCCGAAGAAACCAACGCCCCATACGGCTTGGCTAAAAAAATACTGCTGGTTCAATCGCAAGCCTATCGGGCCGAATATGGTTTTAATTCCATATTTTTGCTGCCGGTAAATCTCTATGGGCCGGGTGATAATTTTGACCCTGCTACCAGTCACGTGATACCTGCGCTGATAAAGAAATGCGTTGATGCGATTGATAGCGGTGCTGACCATATTGTCTGCTGGGGGACAGGAAAGGCCTCGCGTGAGTTCATTTACGCTGCTGATGCTGCGGAGGGAATCTTGTTGGCAACAGAACATTATAATGGGCCCGAGCCGGTCAATATTGGTGCTGGTTTTGAGATCACGATAAAAGAACTGGCCGAAAAAATTGCTAAGCTTACGGGCTTTACCGGCCAGATTCGCTGGGACAGCACTAAGCCTGATGGCCAACCGAGACGTCGGCTGGACGTTTCAAAAGCTAAACAATACTTCGGCTTTGAGGCTAAAACCTCTTTCGACGAAGGCCTTAAGGCCACCATAGATTGGTACAAGTCAGTCAGGGCATCAGGTAACCAGGTTATCAGGTAATCAGGCCATTACAATACCTGATTTCCTGCTCATCTGATATTCTAATAACCTGACACGGCACATCCGTGACAAATACAAAACCCAAATTAGGTTGGTGGTATTTCGCAGTACTTTGCAGTACCGGTGTGCTTTACGCGGTTAGTTGTGCTCCGGGGGCTTTGTGGCAGGATAGCGGGCTGATTCAATACCGAATATGGCACAATGATATAGAAGGTTTCCTGGGCCTGGCCATTTCCCATCCGCTGTTTTACATTTTGGCTATCGGTGCAAAGTATGTGCCGCTGGGCGAATTTACCTGCCGGGTTAATTTAGTCTCGGCCATCGCCGGGGCGGTGGCAGTGGCGAATTTGTTTCTACTTATCCGGCTATGGCTGGGCAAAAATTTCCCGGCGATAATCACAGCAGTTACTTTCGCGCTGTCGCATACATTCTGGCGTCACGCCAGCATCATCGAAACGTATACCCTGTGGACGGCAATATTTACCGCCGAATTGATAATGCTGCTGCAATATGTCAAGACTAATCGCGTGGGCTTTTTGTACTGGCTGGGATTACTCAACGGTCTTGCAATTGCTGTTCATATGTTAGCTTCGATACCGCTTCTATGTTACGCTGTATTTTTTGTTGTTCTGTTAATTAAAAAAGATATTCACCTCAAAAACTTAGCGATTATTGTTCTGTTGTGGATTGTTGGTGCGCTGCCTTATGAGTACTTGATAATCAAAAACATAATACAAACCGGCGGAATCGGTGGTACTTTGGCCTCTGCACTTTTTGGGATGCGCTGGCAAGCAGCGGTTCTCAATACCTCCTTATCAGCAAGAATATTAAAAGAAAACTTTTTGTTTATTTTGTATAACTTTCCCACGCCCAATATTCTGCTGTTTTTTGTGGGCTGCTGGGGCTTTTTAAAAATTTCACCACGCCCACACATAAGATATGTTCTGTTGGGCTTAATGGTATTGTTTTTTATTTTTGCTTTTCGCTACACTGTACCTGACAGATACGCTTTTTTTATACCATTTTACTGTGTGGCTTCGATCTTTGTAGGTCTCGGTGCACATCTTTTACTACTGCAAATAAACCATAAAGTTTTCATGTATCTGGTTTCGATTTTTAGTTTGTTACCTGTAGGTGTTTACGCTGCTGCGCCAACGTTTGCTGAAAAGATGCAGCTTAACCTTGGCACACGAAGCAATCTCCCTTACCGCAATGATTATAAATATTTTTTGCAGCCATGGAAGACCGGATACAAAGGAGCAGAGCGATTTGCTAATGAAGCGTTGGATGCGGTAGAAAGCAATGCTATTATTTTTGCCGACAGCACTACCGTTGCCCCTCTTTTATTGATGCAGGAAATCAAGGGTAAGCGTCCGGATGTAAAGATTGTTTCGGGCATTGTAAGCAGCAAAAATGCACCGACGTTCAATGAGCACACAATTGAGCAGTTATTAGAAGACAAGCCGGTATACGTTGTGTCACCGAAGCCAGGATATTGTCCCGCATTTGTGCTTGATAACTATGACTTAGTTCGAGCTGGTGTTCTATGGCGGGTAGTTAAGTTTAGCCGTCACCGGCACGGCGACGATTAAGCAAACTAAATATGAACGAACAACCTATCACAACCTCGAAAAGGCTGATTCACAACACGGTTTTCAACGTAGTGACGTTGGTAAGCAATGCAATTGTTGGTTTTTTCCTAATCCGGTTTTTTCTGGGCCAGCTCGGCGAGGTCCGATATGGGGTATGGCTACTGGTTGGAGGATCGGTCTTTCGATATGCAAATCTATTGAGCATGGGATTAAACAGCTCTATAAATAGATACATACCAGTATACACTGCAAGAAATGATGAGGATGGGGTCCGGCGGGTAATCAGCACGTCACTATTTTTCTTCTCGATTGTGGCAGTTGTGCTTGCAGTGTCCGGTGTAGTGATATCCCTAAATGTCGGTTCCTGGTTTGCTATTGAAGAGGAACTGGTAAATAAGGCGGCAGCACTTGTGCTGGTGGTTGCATTTTGTTTTGCCTTTGCCATGCCCTTGCAGCCATCAACTGCAATATTAAGCGGACTGCAGCGATACGATATTATCAACCTGGCAGTACTTGTCACATTATTGCTGCGAACGATATTGTTTGTCGTGCTGCTCTTGCGAGGTTACGGCCTGATAACGATGGGACTTACATTTGGAATCAGCGAAATTGTGGTAAGAATTGTGCATTCGTCTTTTGTCAGGAGATTTTTACCCGGAGCATCCTTGTCTTTAGCGAATATAGATTTTGTGCTTCTCAAAGAGATGTTGGCTTACGGGATAAATACTTTCTTGTATGCAGCAGGCGCAATCATAATCTATACAGCAAGTCGAATAATAATTGGCATCTTCTTGGGGCCTGCTCAGATAAGCCAATTTGAGGTGGCAGCGGCAGGTGTTCTGTTGTTATGGCAATTTCTGCAGGCTTTCACGGCAGCAATAAAGCCAGCCGTCAGTGACCTTGACGCCAGGGATGACCAGGTGCTGGTTAAAGAAATAGCTTTCCTGACGCAAAAATATAGTCTTCTATTTATAATCCCGGCTGGCTGTTTCCTGGTTGCAATGGGCAGGGAGTTTTTGTGGATATGGGTCGGCGAAAAGTTTCAGGACCCCGGCGTAATCAATACCATGGGCACCATATTAGCCATTTTAGCGGTCGGCCACTGTTTGAGATTGGCACAACACAGTAACTTCCTTGTTTTGGTCGGCCGGGGACAACATAGGATCTTCGGCATTCTCACCGCTTTGACGGCACTGGTTTGTGTTTCAGCTTCTGTGGTGGCGGTGAAGGTACTCAACTGGGGTTTGCTGGGTATAGCCTGGTCCAATTTCGTGCCGATGGCATTAACATCCGGAGTGATTTTGCCGATATATTTTAACTGGAAAATGCGTATTTCTGCGGCCGAAAGCGTTCGCCACGTTTGGCGACCAGCTTTATGGGGTTCATTGCCCGCCGTAGCTTTGTTCGGTATATGGAAGTATCTGGGCCCACCTGATTCCTGGCTTGAAATCATTACTGTAGTAGTTACTGCAATGATTCTAACACTTATAAGCAGTTGGTTCCTAAGCCTGACGGAAATTGAGCGAAAACGATTTGTCCATATTGTCATTCGCAACATCGGGACATGAAGAAAGAATATACCTATAGAGACTCCCATAAATACCCCGGTAAAGGCACTGAATACGAGGCATACTATGAAACGCAGCCTTGGCAAAGATTCCTCTGGTCACGCGAGCGTGAGATTATTCTGCGGATTTTAGAGAAATACTTTGCAGGCAAGGACATTCATCTGCTGGACTTTGCCTGCGGGACAGGGCGCATAACAAGTTTTTTGGAGGAACGTGTAAAAACATCAACCGGTGTTGACGTATCCAGCTCCATGTTAGCTATCGCCCAAAAAAAACTTAAGCGGACCGAAATAATCAAGGCAGACATAACCACCAATGATGTTTTGAAGGGCAGAAAGTTTAATCTGATAATGGCGTTCAGATTTTTCGTCAATGCTGAACCGGCTTTGCGCTCGGCTGCAATAGAGGCTCTGGCGAAGCTGCTTTCTGAAGACGGCTATTTCGTATTCAACAACCACCAAAGTCTCGGCTCGCCCTGGATTAAACTGCTATATATGCGCCATCAGCAAAAAAATCCTCACGGCATATTCAATGTTATGACTCTAAACGAAATGGAGAAACTTGTTGAAGGAGTAGGGATGGAGATAGTGGAACTTTATCCGGTTGGCTTTTTCCACCCTCCTAAGATCCCTGTTCCACAAATATTAACTGTCGCGATTGAGAATGTATGCTGCAAGTTCAAGTCTCTGGCTCGTTTTTCCGAAAGTCCCATCGCAGTATGCAGGAAGCTAAAAACTCAAAACTATTGAGTTCCTTAGTTTTTAGCTTTACGCTTTGCGTTTTACGCTTTAATGATGGAATTTATTGGCAACATTGCACAGAAAAAAGCAAGCCCTTCTCTGCTGGCTATAGAAGCAACTAAAACGAAACTGGCAGGTGAAATTGGCAAAGATAGCGGCTTGTTCTATATCCCTCGGGTGCTTAACTTTGATGAGGACAAAGGCGTACTTGAATTTGAGCGGCTAAGTGGCCTGGTCACACTGCTGCAATTGGCGATTGATAAGGACACCCGATTACTTGAATTTTCGGAAAAAGCTGGTGAGG
>JBHIDV010000172.1:0-6252 GCA_046760285.1 Sedimentisphaerales bacterium | reverse complement strand
ATAGACTCGGTTACTTGGCCCTTTTCTCTTAGCTGTTTGGCCATCATGCCAGGGCATACAAAGTTAGTTTGCATTTGGGCATCTTTCTCTTGTTCCAAATGTGCTTTTGTTGCCTCTTCGTTGAATTCGGCGGCTTCTCTTTGTTCGATGCTTATCGCGTCCTCAGGACAGTGCCCAATACAAGCACCAAGACCGTCACAATAAACCTCGCTAATCAGCTTGGCCTTGCCATTGATTAACTTTATGGCACCTTCAGCACAGGCGTTGACACATAAGCCACAGCCGTTACATTTTTCTTCATCAATTTTTATAATGTTTCTTATAACCATGGTACACTTTTTCCCCTGGCTCATAAAACCCAATTATTTGCTATAGACCGGCTTAGTTTTATCGCCTCCTGTGCCTTTAACCTTAAATATTTTTGCCGGCTTTCCACTTTGAAGTAATTGCTCTGCCTGCTCTTCGATGGCCATGCATCTTTTCTTCATTTCATAGAATCCGTGCCACCATGCATAATCTGGTGCCATCATCGCCGCTCCAAACCGCGCCCGCCTTCCCTCATGATGCCACAACTCATACATATCGATTTCGAGTCTTTCGTCCAAGGGCTTTTCCTTGCTAAGCAATTTCTTCTTGTAAAGCTCATCGATAAGTTTTTTCATCGGCTTGTAGTACACCTCGTTGTAATTTTCTATGGCGTCGTCGAATCTTGAGAAGTGTCCGTTAACCCAACCTTCAGAATGGCAGGATAAACATACCTTTTTCATCTTCTGACGTTCTTTTTGCCAATTCGTTTTTGCAGGCCATGGTTTATACTCACTTGGCCGGACCGTCAGTGCCGCCTGCGTCTCCCATGCCAATCGCTCTGTAACATCATGCGTAGTCGCAACGTCGTTGACACCAGACATATGACAAACCGAGCAGGTCGGAGTGCGATAATCAACACCAGGTGTCCATGCTCCCGGAGCAGCGTTCCAGTTCCAATTGTCGCCATCAGCATGATAAATCGCGCCATGTTTGGACTCATCGTATATTTCAATTTGTGGATGGTCTGGTCCCAAATGACACTGCCCACAGGCCTCCGGTTTTCTTGCTTCGGCTACTGAAAATCTGTGCCTGGTGTGACAACTGGAACAACTTCCTTTACTGCCATCAGGGTTTACCCTACCGACGCCCACATTCGGCCAGGTATGCTTATCAAACTCTCTATTCTTGATCCCCACCACGCTGCCATGGCAATGGTAACAGCCGGTGGCACGCTCAATAGCATTGTTCAGACCATGGTTGAGCCAAGGGTCAATTTTCCATATAATATCAAGTGTGTTGGCGTGTTTACTTCGTTCATACTCCGCGGCTTCGCTCGGATGACACCGGGAACAATCCTTTGGCGAAACGAGAGCACTGATTCTGGTTTTGTCATATTCAAAGTGGTCCTTACTCACATCGGTATCGGCAGGACCTGCGGCGTGGCAGTCCAGGCAGGTAATATTAGCGTGAGCATGTCGGCTGCTGGCCCAGTCCGCAACGATGCCCCTACTTTCTTTAGCATGGCAATCGATGCATTCCTTGGCATCTTCAGAAGTGGTCCTGCCGATGCGATACTCTTTTAGCTGCGGCAAATCCGGCGGTGACGATTGCTCTGACCAGACAACTGGCGTAATCATCAATCTAATAGCAAAAACAGTTGTCAAAATGATTAAAGTTGTGCTCTCTGAGGCTTTCATAACCTTGTCCTTTCTGTATCTATGGTACAAACAATTTGCTTTGCCGTTCATGACCGGTTCCTTCGTGGCAGCGGACACATTTGTTTTGCGGCAGGTCAGGCTCACTTAATGAGGCAAAGTGAGCCTTTCTTGCCGCCGAGCTGCCAGGCTTGGCCAGCAAAGTATCATGGCAGTGTATGCACCTTTTACTGGGCATGTGCTCCCGCGCTTTTGCCCGGGCCTTTTCAGCATCGTAGATACCAATGAAGTAATGTTTGAGAATATCTTTGCCTCCTTCAAAAGCCTTGGTGAAAACATGGTTAAAATATTCATCTTCCTTTGGTGGGAGATGACAATCGATACACTCCACGCGGAAGCCGTTTTTGTTGGCACCGTGCACTGAAAGTTCCCACGTCTGGTATGCGGTCTTCATTTCGTGGCACTGGCTGCCACAAAACTGCGACTTTGATGCGGGCTCCATTGCTGCATTAATTCCAATGAAGCACAGTATAGCAAAGGCAAATCCTGCAAGAAAAACCGGTCCGCGCGGGTTTTGGACCACACTAAATATCCACATAACTACCTTGGTGACAGATTTAAACACCGCGCTGAACATTCACATTCATCCATTTGTACAATATTTAAGACAGCATCTCAGCTAAGTCTTCGTCAGCATTTCCAATCAGTTTGACCTCGTAAGTGTCAACAAGTACATTCAACACATTCGGACTAACAAATGCTGGCAGGCTCGGCCCAAGGCGAATATTTTTGATACCAAGATGCAGCAGGGTCAGCAGAATCGCCACCGCTTTCTGTTCAAACCACGAAACTACCAATGAAAGCGGCAGGTCATTTACGCCGCAGTTAAAAGCATCCGCTAGTCCGGTTGCAATCTGAATTGCCGAATAGGCATCGTTGCACTGCCCACAATCCAGCAGCCTTGGTATCCCCTCGATTTGGCCGAATTCGAGCTTATTGAACCGGTACTTGCCACAGGCCAACGTCAAAATCACACAATCATCGGGTACCTTTTGGGCTAACTGAGTATAGTAATTTCGTCCAGGCTTGGCGCCGTCGCAGCCACCGATGAGGAAGAAGTGCCGAATCTTGCCTTGCTTGACCAGCTCAACTACCTTACCTGCGACGTTCATTACCGCATTATGGGCAAATCCGGCCATTATGTACTTCTCAGGAGCATCCTCGGTAAAGCCAGGTTCCGCTAACGCTGTTTCAATCACCGGCGTAAAATTACGGTCCGGAATATGTTTTACTCCATCGGCGCCAACGACGCCCGAAGTGAAAGTTCGGTGCTTATAACTATCTTTGGGTTTCTGCAGACAATTCGTAGTCATAAGGATTGCACCGGGGAATTCCTCAAATTCCTTTCGTTGCTCTTGCCAAGCGCCTCCGAAGTTGCCCACCAGGTGTTCATACTTTTTTAGTCCCGGATAAGCATTGCACGCTAACATCTCGCCATGAGTATAAACATTGATTCCCTTGCCTTGACTTTGCTTCAGTACCTCTTCAAGGTCCTTCAAATCATGGCCTGAAACGACGATGCACTTGCCTTTAACCGGGCTAATCCGCACATTCGTGGGAACAGGATGCCCATACGTACTGGTATGGCCCTCATCCAAGAGCTGCATCGTCCGCAAGTTCACCTTGCCGCACTCCAGGACCAAAGCCAATAACTCATCTTGCTTTACCGGCCGACGTGTCAGATAATCCATGGCCTTGTGGATGAACGCGTAAATGCTCTGGTCTTCTTTGCCCAGAATCCGGGCATGGTAAGCATAAGCTGCCACTCCTTTAACTCCATACGTGAGTAATTCCTGCAAGCTCGTTAGGTCCTCGCCGAGCTCATCGAGCCGCTTTTGAATCGTAACTGACTCACCTTTGCTTATAAGCTCACCTAAATCATCCGTATTGTCCCACCAGATAACGGGACAGTCTAATGCCTTTGGTGTCCCGCCAGCCTTTTTTTCCACATCCTCATACAGCTTGCGGACTTTGTCCTTCATCTTTACTGCCTGCTGGATAAACTGTACAAATCTTTTAGGATCGAAGTTCACATTGGTAAGTGTGCTAAAAAGCGCCTCCACGGTGAACACATCGACGTCGCGGTCTCTTGCTCCAAGCTCATAGGCTCGGTGTGCATACCGCGAAATATCTTTCACCACGTAAACTAACAAATCCTGCAGCGCAGCGGTTTCTGGGTCCTTCCCACAAACGCCGTGCGCTGTACATCCTGTTTGCTTTGCCGTTTGCTCACACTGATAACAAAACATGTTCAATCTCCTTATTAAGCTACGTTACTTTAGACTTTTTACGCCACTGGCATCGCTTTTTGAACAGCTCTTCAACTATATTAGTACTAATTTGGGCTCAGCCAGAGATAGTTTAGCCCTGCTTCGCTGGTATCTTGCAACAGCCTGGGGAGCCTTTCACCAAACCGCACTTATCACAAGTCGATTGGTTTGGCTTACAGCACAGTTCGCTGCCCTTTATCTGGCCGCACTTGGTGCAAATCGCTGCTCTTTGTGCACCTGCCGGAATGTTGCAGCAGCCAGGTGAACCTTTTACCAGACCACACGTTGCACAGGTAGTCTGGCCAGGCTGGCAACACAGTTCACTGCCCTTTATCTGGCCGCACTCCAGGCAAAGCTCCACCTCAGCAGCTTCCGCCGTGCCAGATTCCTTACAGCCATAACCTACTAAAACAAGTCCAACCAAAGTTATGGCTACTAAAGCCCCAATACATTTCTTTTTAGTGCTCATAATCAACTCCTTTCAACTAAACCGCATGTAACCGTACCATATTTAAGCAATGTGCTTTACAGCCCATACCTTTGCTCGTTAGGTTTAATTGTATTCGTTTGCAAAAGCCTTGCCGTAGCTATTTTATGGCCGGTATTGGTTTTGAATACCTTGTCAATAGTCTGCTGAACTTGCTCTCTGCTGGCGTCCTTAAGGTCTTCCGGGATATTTACAAGTAGGTCAGCATCCCAGACGCATCGAAATTCAATTGAATCAATGTCCTTAGCACTGTGGTGGTTGGCGATAATTTTGCATATATGCTCTACTACTTCCTTGTCCAAATCATACCTGGCCAAAATTCCTCGCGCGATGATCGGTCCTTCAATCTCTTGATATTTGCCTTCTGTCGAGCCGTATTTGCATTCAGCCTTGTGAATGCCGATGTCATGCAAAATCGCTGCAGCTTTCACTATAAGCGGGTCGCCACCCTCTTCCGCTTGTATTTTTTCAGCGTAATCCAAGACCGTAAGTGTATGGTCGATGCGTCTTTGGTCGTCTGCAAATACTTTTTTCATTTCATCTATCAGTTGATTTCGGATGAAACTGGCGTTTTTCATGGCGGAGACCGCCAGACACTTATCGGCATATTGGCACCATTCGGCACAGCCGAGGTCAATCTTAGGGTTGACCACCAGACGGCCACATTTACGGCAGTTCAGTTTTGGCTCATCCTTGAAGAACTCTACAGACTGGCCACAGCCGGGACATCGCACTTCAAAAATATCGCCCGGCTTCCAAAATCTCTGGTCTTGTCCAGGACATCTAAACATTTCTTGCTCCGATACTAATCAATTGTTATTGATTATGCACGAATCATCGTCAGCAACATTTTAAATTTCTCTTCCGCAGCCACCGCATGTGGGACATTAGCCGGCATTATGATAATCTGGCCAGAGCAAACCTTAATGTCCTCGCCACCTATGGTCATCTGCGCCCAGCCATCAACAATCTGAACAAACGCGTCATACGGCGTTGTATGTTCACTTAATTTCTGACCCTTATCAAAAGCAAACAAAGTAATTGTACCAACTTGCTTATCCAGTAGCGTCTTGCTAACGATTGAATCCTTCGAGTATTCAGCCAGTTCCTTCAATGTTTGAGTCTTGCCCAGACACGCCTGTAATACACTTACCTTCTGCCCATTGCTCATCTTTTTCTCCTTCTGTCATGCTGCCCTTTTTGTTTTGGGCTTCTTGCCCTTGCCAGTTCGTCAAGCGTAACGCCACCAAGATACCTCTTTATAGACTGCCCAAGGTCTGCCAGCTTCATCCTTACCTTACATCTTTTCTGTTGCGAACAGACATCCCTACCCAATAAGCATCTGTTCAATCTTACGGGGCCTTGAATCGCCTCTATTACTTGCAATAAACTTATACTTGAGGGATCCTTATTAAGCCGAAATCCACCTTTAGGTCCCATGAAACTTTTCACTAACTTAGCATTATGGAGCTTTTGCATTAGCTTGCAGGCAAGCTGATAAGGAATGTCTTCTTCAGCGGCTATTTTTCTGGTCGATAGCGGCTGGTTTTGGTAATGCTCAGCCAGATTTACCATCGCACGTAACGCATAATCGGTATTTCGTCTCACCATATCCATCTTTAATCGGAACTCCAAGTTTATTCTATATTATATATGACTAAAATAGTCTTACTTGTTCGCTATGTCAATAAAAAAATAAATTTTTTTTAGAATTTCTGTAAGAATCCCCCCAGATGCCAGTTTTCACTCCATT
>JBHIDV010000171.1:0-6268 GCA_046760285.1 Sedimentisphaerales bacterium | reverse complement strand
CCCTGTAATGTACAGTGCTGTCGTCCCGTATTCGTTCTTTGCGTTCACATCCGCTCCCCTGGCAATAAGCAGTTCGGCTATATCCTTCTGCCTGTAGCCATATCTGGCTACGATGTGTAAGGGGGTGTTGCCCTTCTCATCTTTTGCGTTGACATCAGCACCTTTTGAAAGGAGCGATTTGACCTGTTTAATGTCACCGGCAGTTGCAGCCTCGTGGAGCGGCGTAGCGGTGGCCTCTGTTTCTGCTCGTGCAGTCAGCATAAAAGTGGCTGGTGTCACCAATAGGGCTACCAACAGAATGACGACCATAAATGGTATCCAGCTTGCTCGGCTGTCGCCGGAGTCTTTGCCGACTAATCGGCGGATGCGTTCGAACAAACTGCTGCCACTTGCCGCTACTGCTAACTCGGCCTGGCCGGCGCGAATCTCTCCCATCAAAGTCAAGGCCTTTGCATAACGCACCCGGTCGCCCACTATACTCACCGCTAAATCGTCACAGCAGTTCTCTCTTTCGGCCCGAATCTTATGTGATACCCACCACACAGCCGGGTGGTAAAATCCAAGTATCTCTACGACCGTCTGCAACATATTGAGCAAATAGTCAAATCTCTTAACATGGGCCAACTCATGTGCTAACATAGCCTCTAATTGTTCAGCAGTTAGACCGGTTAAGGCGCTGGCTGGCAGTAGTATTACCGGCCTGAGCCAGCCTACAACTGTCGGCACGCCAACCACAGCAGACTCTAAAAGCTGCACTACCCGGTTAACTCGTAATCTTTCTGCTAAGTCCTCTAATCTCCTGCGTAGGGATACATCCACTTGTTTTACCATCTTTCGCCTGAGGCGTTGCAATTGCGCCCAGCCGCCCAAGTGCCACACAGAAAGCCCAAATACACCGACAAGCCAGCCCAAAACAATGTAGGGCAAAGCTGGTTCAAGCAGGTCACTGGACCACTGTTTCCATGTTGCTGTGGCAAGTCTTTCCAGCCTCACGGGTTTTTCTAAAACAGATGACTGAGGATGAGGAACGGACGACTGAATTTCTACCTTCTGTAATCTACCTTCTGTCCTCTGTCTTCTGAATTCTGTCTTCCGTTCTGAGTATGATGCCGAAGTAGGTACTAACTGAATGGTTACAATAGGTAGCAGAACGATCAGGGCTAAAGCCAAACAGGCAATGATATATCGCAGATTCGCTGTGGATTTTCGCAGTACTTGTAGCAGGATTGCTAACAGCAGTGCTACTGCCGCAGCCTGCCAGACAAAGTGAAGCAGTGTCCAGCCGAGTTTTTGAACAATTTCTTGTGAAAGAATGTTTTCCCATACCATCATGATTTTTCTCCTTCCAATTCATCAAGCATTTTTCTTATTCTTACCAGCTCTTTTGCCGAGACCTTCTTGGCAGAAAGTGCTCGCATTACCAGTTTTTCTGCTGAGCCTGAAAAGGCTCTTTCCAGCAAATCGCCCACCAATTGTTTTTGGGTTTTTTCTTCCGTAAAGGCGGGCCTGTAGACGTGCTGCCGGCCAGATTCATCTCTTCTTAGAAGTTTTTTTTCAGCCATTATTTGCATTAGCTTCAGGGTTGTAGTGTAGCCGGTGTCTCTGTCTTTGTTCATCGCCTCATTAACCTCTCGAACTGTGCTGGGTCCTTTGTCCCACAATATTCTTAGAATGGTCAACTCTCTGTTTGTCGGTCGCGGAGTTTTGTGTTTTGCCATATTGAATCTCCTTTAAAATGCTTGTTTTTGATTCTTTGGTGAAAGATATACGAAGGATTTCGTATTGTCAACGAAAAATTTCGTATTTTGCAAAAAATTTTATAAATTTTTTTTATGTGCTGTTTTTTTGTGGTCAAAAATGGACGAAAAAGGCCTGTATGCTAATTTGGAGCCAAAAATAACCCCCGAATAAACCCTTCGACCCTTCGGCTTTGCTCAGGGCAAACTTTTTTCGCTCCGGGCAGGCTTGGGGGCTAAACATAGATTCTGTGTCATCTACGAGACCAGCGTTAATCTGTACCTTTTTGCTTGGCATAGGCAGCGACAATTTGCTGCTGAATGTTAGGCGGCACTATCTCGTAATGGCTAAGAGACATCGAGTAGCTTCCGCGTCCGCCGGTAACACTTTTTAGTTGGCCTGTATACTGTGTAACTTCGGCTAACGGCACTTGTGCTTTGATGACGATAAAGTTACCGGGCAACATATCCTGTCCGAGCACCCTTCCTCGTTTGGAGGCCAAATCGCCGGTAATATCACCTACATTCTCAGCAGGGACCGTCACTTCCATATTCACTATCGGCTCAAGCAGAACTGGTTTTGCTTTTTGCAGACCGTCGGCGAATGCCTCTCTGGCTGCTATACGAAATGCTACTTCCTTTGAATCAACCGGATGGCTTTTGCCATCATAAACGGAAACTTTTATATCCTGCATGGGAAAACCTGAGACCACGCCATTTTGCATTACCTCATTGATGCCTTTAAGAACAGCCGGCTCAAACTGGCCTGGTATTGAAGCCCCAAAGATGTCCCAGCTAAATTGTAATGGGGGCTCAGAATTGCGCTGGGCAGGTTCTACACGAAGGAAGACTTCGCCAAATTGTCCCGCTCCACCGGTCTGCTTTTTGTGGCGGTAATGACCTTCGGCTTTTGCAGTGATGGTCTCACGGTAAGGAATCTTCGGCTCCTTTGTCGTCACGGATAACTTAGAGCGGTTTTGCATCTTTTCCAGCATTATCCGCAGGTGTAAATCGCCCAGACCGCTGGCGACTAATTCTTTGGTTTGTGTGTCTCTGGTGACCTTGAAGCACGGGTCTTCCTCGCACAGCTTTTCCAGAGCGGCACTGATTTTTTGCTCATCGCCTCTGGTAGCCGGCTCAAGAGCTAAAGAAAACATGGGCTCGGGTACAGCCGGCATTTCAAATTTGCCAGTGACTTTGCCATCGTGGACAAAGTCATCGATTTTAAGCTCTTCCACTTTAGCCAAAGTCACAATGTCACCGGCTACTCCTGTGTCGATTTCACTATTTTCGACACCTTGCGGTTTTAAGATGTGGCCTGGCCGAATAGCTTTTTTCTCCTCGTTGCGCAATAAATTGGTGTCTGATTTGAGTGTGCCGCTGAATATGCGGATGGTAGAGTACTTCATATTTGAGCGTGGGTCGAAGCCGACATGGAACACCGCTGCCGCCAGTGGGCCGGCTGGGTTAGCCGGCAGTTCTATTAATTTGTCACCATCTTTGAGCTGGCGCGGCTTTGCTTGGTTAGGTGAGGGTGTGTATTTCGCAATGATGTCCAGCAGCTCCGTTACGCCGATTTCTCTGCGAGCATCAGTGAAAACTACGGGGATAAGCGTGCCGGTTTTCAGAGCCTCCACAAATACGGAAGCTATTCTTTCAGCGGGGGGTTCTTCGCCGGCGAGATAACTTTCCATAAGTTCGTCGTCGGCTTCGATGACGCTTTCTATTAGCTCCGTATGAGCTGTAGCAACATCCATTACGGGTGAGTTACCGGCGTTGTTTTCGGTACAGTCGATAACAGATGCCTTGTCCGCAGTCGGCAGATTGGCGCAGCGGCACTGCGAGCCAAAACTTTCCTGAATATTTTTTATCAGTTCAGCCAGGTCAACATTTTCAGCGCCCATTTTGTTTATGACAATCAGCCGAGGCATATTTGCCTCTGTAGCCAATTGGAATAGCTTTCGAGTATTGGTTTCTATGCCGGCGGCGGCGCTGATTACGATTACCGCCGTTTCAGCGGCTGGTATGGCTTTTATGGCTGGGCCGATGAAATCAGGATAGCCCGGCGTGTCGATGACGTTAATTAGCTTTCCGGCGTGTTGGACGTGAACTATAGAAGGTGCAATAGAGTGTTGATGTTCCTTTTCCTCATCGTAGTAGTCGCAGACAGTATTTGCCTCATCCACACTGCCCAGGCGGTTTATGGCACCTGTTTTGTGCAGTATGGCCTCAGCCAGAGAGGTTTTGCCGGCCCCGCCATGCCCTAACAAGACGATGTTACGAATGTCATCAGTATTAGTCACTTTTTAACCTCCAAAAAGCTTGTTTCCAGGCTACTATTTGGCTCAGGTATCTACAATGTATCGATAATATAGTGATCAAGCTATAAAGAACAAGGAATTTTTGTCGTTTTTAGCAATGGGGCATATAAAAAGGCCGAGCATAAGTGCCCGGCCTGCTTTTGACCAGTGTAATTCCCGCAATTCTACCGAAAACAAACTCGCAAGCTAATTGCCGGAAATAATGTAATAACGGCCTTTAGCACTCTTTTCATTGGTCAGCCACATTTTCAGGTTGTATACGCCATGTTTCTCGCAATAGCTTTTTGCTGCGTAAGGGACAATCACTTTTTTATCACTTGCCTTCTGAGGTTCACCAAAGACATATTCGACCGCCTTTTCGCTTTCGAGAAGTTCGCGGTTCCAGTTTGCGGAATGCGGCCATAGAATGGCCATCTGGTCGTAATCTTTCTTTGCCCGTGCCTGCCAGTATCTCTTTACAAGTTCTTTCGGCTCGGGCCAATTTGGACGACTGTCAATGATAGCAATTATCTGCTCGAAGGCTGTTTTTTCTCCATCTTTCCTGATTTTTGCACCGCTTGGTACGAGATTACCTGGGTCGAAGATTCCGTCGGGAAATTCAGGGTCGGTTCGTACGTAAACCCTTTTGATGCTACTTACCTTCAATGATGCTTCTTTGTAGTCTTTGCGGATTCCACTTTGTTTTACTACAATGACATTAGGATACCAATATCCGTTGGGAGCTTGAATGACATCAGTGATGTCCGCTACAGTAATCGATCCATCTCTGATTTTTTCCGGCTTAACTCCTTCGAGCCAGTTTTTGTCTTCCTGCCATCTGGCATCCGGTCGCCATTCGGTCACTTTGCGACGGCATATATAATCTTTCTGAGGGTCAAGATAAAATAAGAACCTGCCTGGCAGCGTGACATTGCCTGAATGTATCGATCCTTGTTGCAACCGTTCAATACAGATGAAATTGTTTTCCTTGGCGTAGTTATCTTCGATGATATGGCCGGTCTTGCCAATGATTGGCCAACCAATATCTTCCAACCTGATATTAGGCATTAACTCGGAATCAGGTGAGTAACTTTTTCTAAGCTTACTCCATCTACCATTGTCATTTCTACTCGTTGAAAGATTATATTAGCCATCGTATAGGTAAGCTGAAATGGATCCTTTATTATTATAGTGGGCTTTAGTCTATGCCAGCAACGACTCAAATGAATCACCAAGCTGTTCTTTATACTCCGGCCAGAATTTGTTAATTACCTGCCCGGTATTGAAAATAAAATGGCGCTCGAGACGATGATTTTGGTTAGACTTATAATCAATATCAACCATTGTTATGACATCGCCTAAAGAATGGTTTATATGCGTTATGACAGCTATATAACTCTTTGTTGCTTCAGCTCGTTTTTGGCGATAACTTTCCCATATTGCCTGGTAATCTTCTTTCGGTAAATTGCTAATTATCTTGGCATCCCGCGGCACACCCAAATCATAGATATCTGCGGGGCCGGCCTGTGGATAAGAATAAGTTGTTTCACCCTCTCCAATGATATTGCCCTTCGAATCTGTCCCTATTGCCTGAGCAGCAAGTAGCAGTTTAGAATCGGGTTGAATGTACAAAGACAATCTTCCAACAAGACTTTCGTTATTTTGTTCCACGGACAAAGATATCTCCTGGAGTTGTGCTTTTTGACCATTATATTCAACTTCTTTTGTGGTAACATGTGCGCCCTGCTCCCTAAGCCTTTTGTTCATATTCTCAAGAAATGAATCTGGACAAGACAATCCAAAAGGGAAATCATCTTCATGAGCATAAACGTCGTAAACATAATCTATGGTAATACTTCGATTTTCAGGATCATACGTATAATGTTTGTGTTCTTTTGTGTTCCAGAAGGTTACTTTACCATCAGCCTGTTTAGCAGCACGGATTTTTGCTTCAAAACCAATCCATTCTTCGATGGACAGATTTATACCCCTCATATAACCCCGGCTTACCGAATGCATCCACGGCACGTTTTTCATTGCTTCGGAAATATCAGCAAAGGTGATTGTAGCCATATCAATCGAGCCGTTATGCAAAATCAGGATTACTGCAATGATTATCACAGCCGCAGCGGCAAATTTTGCTATTTTGCTTTTCATAATTGTTCTCCATATAAATACTAGGCTGACATTCGGCCTGGAAGTCTGTTGTTTCATTTCCTGGCTTTCCACACG
>JBHIDV010000170.1:0-6362 GCA_046760285.1 Sedimentisphaerales bacterium | reverse complement strand
CAGGGACCCCGCTCTGCGGGAACCCAGGGACCCCGCTCTGCGGGAACCCAGCCGGTGGTGTTGATTTGCGGTGGCGATGAGTTTGGAACGCTTTACGGGGCTTACCGATTTATTGAACATTTTGGCGTTCGCTTTTATCTGCACGGAGATGTGATTCCCGATGAAAGGATTGCTCTAAAGCTACCGGATGTGGATGAGCGGGGCAGCCCATTATTTGAATTACGTGGTATTCATCCTTTCCACGACTTTCCTGAAGGGCCGGACTGGTGGAATGTCGATGACTATAAAGCGATCATCGCCCAGCTTCCCAAGCTGCGGATGAATTTCTTTGGTCTGCATTGTTATCCCGAGGGTGGTGCCGGTCCAGAGCCGACGGTTTGGATCGGCGCGGCCTTCGATGTCGAATCGGATGGCAAGGTCAAGTTTAGTTCCCGCTCCAGTTATGCAAATAGTCTGCGCGGTAACTGGGGCTATTCGGCCAAGAAGACCAGTGACTTTAGTTTCGGCGCATCGGCGCTTTTTGAACGTGACGATTATGGGCCTGAGGTGATGTTTGATATGATGCCCTGGCCAGTGACACTAAACCAGAAAAACGAGGTCTTTAATCGAACAGGCAATATGCTCAAAGATGCCTTTGAATACGCTCATGCTCTCGGCGTTAAGACCTGCGTGGGAACGGAAACGCCGCTTGTTATACCAAGTGTAGTCAAAGAGCACATCAAGTCCATGGGCATGGACCCTTCTGAGCCGGCTGTCGTGCAGCGAGTTTATGAGGGCATATTTCTGCGAATAAAGAGAGCTTATCCGCTGGATTATTACTGGCTGTGGACGCCGGAAGAATGGACCTGGCGAGACCCAAAGGACGAGCGGGTGGCAGCGACAGAAAAAGATTTACTACTGGCTGTTGCTGCTGCTAAAAGAGTTAACGCTCCGTTCACTCTTGCGACCTGCGGATGGGTATTGGGCCCACCAAGGGATCGTGCTCAGTTTGATAATGCTTTACCCAAAGAGATGCCCTTTAGCTGTATCAACCGTCAGGTAGGATTTGAGCCGGTCGAGCCGAACTTTGCCCGCTTAGAAGGTCGTCCCAAGTGGGCGATTCCTTGGCTGGAAGACGACCCGGCTCTGATTTCGCCGCAGTTATGGGTGGGCCGGATGAGAATGGATGCGGTCGATGCCCTTAAGTACGGCTGCACGGGCCTGATGGGTATCCACTGGCGCACGCGAATTTTAGGGCCGAATGTCTCGGCTCTGGCAAAGGCCGCGTGGCAGCAAGGCCGATGGAGCAAGGCCGCAACAGAGATAGCTGGTAGGAGGTTGCGTGATCTGCCCGCGGACGATTTCTACGCCGACTGGGCGCTGACGCAATTTGGTCCCGAAGCCGCGGAATCTATCGCTAAGCTCTTTGTTAAGCTCGATGGAGGACCGTTAGTGGAAAAAGGCCAGAGGATAGCTTATTTGCCGCGTTCTTCGAAATGGAATAAAGGCCCTGGTGCTATTGCCGTCGATTCCCGCTGCTGGGATGAGGTTGCTGAAAGTTTCGCGTTCGTGGAGGAATTTGCAAAATTGAAACACAAAATCAAGGGAGCAGGTAATCGAGAGAGGTTTGATTACTGGTTGAACACCTTTCGTTATATGAAGGCCATGGGACAAGTAAGCTGTACGCTGGGGCAGTTGGATGAGGCCATGAAGCAATTAAGCCAAGAAAGTGACCTCGAAGCTAAAAATAAAATTGCTCGGGAAGTTGCTCTGCCCCTGCGGCGACAGCTCGTGCAGCAGTGGGGCCGGATGGTAACTTACCAACTGGCAAAGGTAAGTAACACCGGCGAAATGGGCGTAATTGCCAATATCGAGCAGCATTCTATGCTCAATCTACAACTACTTAACAAACATGATAAAGCAATCGAAAAGGCCCTCGGCAAACCGCTTCCAGTTGATACGCAGCCGTGGAAGGATTATCGCGGTCCAACACGAATAATTGTCCCTACAATTCGCAGCAGCCTGATGGCTGGTGAAGATTTGAAACTGAAGGTGATTATCCTGGCCGAGAATCAGCCTAAAAAAGCGTTTTTATACTGGCGAACAATGGGCACAAACAAATACAATAAGATTGGCCTGACCCATATTGCTCGCGGTGTGTATACAGTTACGATACCTGCTGTGAAAATCAACAAAACCGATTTTGAGTACCATGTAAAAATCACAGCGGACGATGGCCGGGGCCCCCAAACGAATTTTTTACTGCTGGCAGTAAAAAATACCTGTATTTTTCGCTCTTAGCGAGCGAAAAATCCGTTTGCCGAACCCCTCACCATACTTTAGCCTAAGAATCTGCTCTGCAATTTTTTCACGAGCAGCGAGAAACTCGTCCGGGTTTTTTGAAAAATTCCACCAGTTTGGTGCAATCATATTGACAATTTTCTTGACAGCCTCTTTACCTGCCAGTTTCTCAAGAATTGCAAAATATTCATAATCTTCCATGCCGTCTCTGAGATTTTTAAGACGCATACTGGATACAGGCCCATCAATGCCGCAGGGCACGCCCGGATAAAATAAAAAACCGCCCCCGTTGAAATGCCTTCCAGAATGAGAGAAGGCCGGATTCCACCAGGGCTCTATAACCTTGGTAACTGTCGACCAGTATAACAGCCCAGTAATATTGTATTGGTAGTTTATCCACGTTGGAACGCGGTAAACGGTCAATGGGCGGTCAATATGCCAGTACGGAGGGTCAAAGTCCTTGACTCGCTGGTACTGGGGATGGTTTTTGGGCGCTCTTTGGACCAGGGCCGTGTAGGACCAGACTTCGTCCCCGTGTGCGATTTTTTCATCAATACTTTTGCGGTCAATAAATGACCATAGAGGGCACCATATATCCACAGCCGGGTCAATATCAGGCCAAGAAGGATCCTGCGGATATGTCTGCTCGACTACAAGGCACCTCAATTGCGGGACTGCTTCGTGGACAAGCTGGCCTAACACAAGAACCTGCTCGTAGTTCTCCTTAAGGTTCGGCTCATCCAGCATGTATAAATACGCACGCTTGTGCCAGCCATTTTGCTTTAGATAATTGTAAAACTGCCGATAGTAGCGTTTGGCTTTTTCTCTGTTGGCTGGCGATATATGTTTGTAATCGGACCTTAAGGTTGACCTGGGAAGTGAAGCAAACGGTGCTCTGGGGATCTCGAAATCGGTTACATGGAATTTGTTAATAAATTCCCTTAACGCTTTGTGCCTTTGCGGAATAATATTCAAAGAGCCATCATTGTTGACCTCGGGCAAAAGGTGGCGTGGAATAGGCGGATTAATACGATGCTCAGCCATTGCCCGGCAGTAGCGCATCTCAATTTTTTTAAACCTTTCTGAATCACGCTTTACATCGAAATAATGCGTAATATTTCGAAAATTTCCAAAATGGTTTCGATGGGTAGGACCATCGCCAAGAGTAAAATCCCATACGGTTAGGGTCACAGGGATTTCACCAGAAATATTTCCCGCCACAGTGACTTTGAATTTTCCTTTATAAACATCAGCAGGGACATTTTTAGGAACGTATACGTCAATCCATATGGGCTGGTTTTGCCCTTTAAAGACCTCAAAAGGGACAGCATACATTTCATATCCTACCACAGTTCTCGGTTCGCCCCATCTTTCAATCTTCCTGAACTGTCTTTTTGGCTCGATAGGCTTACCCGTTACAGGATTTATGAAAGGAACAAGCGGGTCTGTGTATAGGCCTGGGGGCAATTCTGCCCTTGGGGTAGGTCTCCTGAGGCGAACATATTCTGCCCTAAAAAGCTTAATATTTTCTTTCCCAATCTTTGAGCCATTCTTGTCCACAAGGTCAGACATCTGGGCTTTTATTACTTTGATATTCTCTGTCAATGCAGCAACGACCACCTGAAAGGACTCCACTTCATTTTTCGCTGATTTGAGCTCTACTCTGGATGCGCCGTACGGCTTTTGATTCTGGCCTATCCTCTGCATACTGCTCAATGCGGTTAATTTTATCCTTTTCTGGCGTGCAGGAGATGCAGATGAGCCAAAAGCAAAAATAAACACAATCGTAATAAGAGAGACTATATTTTTCATAAGCTTGTCATAATACATTATGAAACAGCTCAGTTCAATGAAATAATTTGACAACGCCGAGGGGCAGGCCAGATTTTAATTCGCTGGTCCGCTATGCCAATTTCTACCGGGTCATCTGATTGTTTAAAATCCGTCCTACGTATCAAAACGCGGTTTTTCAACCTCAGCCCGGAGATAACCGTTCCTGGCTGTTTCGGTATGCTAAAATTGATGGGCTTTCCATTAGACAGAAATTCTCCGTATTGCTGGGCCTCTGCGTAGACCTGATGAACCAATTGAATTTCTTTTGCTGCTTCGTGTTTCCGACACCACAGAAAGAAAGTGTTGGTTCCTCTGAGTAGCATGTGCCATAATAATTCCTGGAATTTATCCTCGCTAAATTGCTGTACCTGGCTGGCCAGCCCCCGCGTCTCCCGACGCAAGGCGGAGCGGCGGGCAGAAGAATCAGACTTTATAGTATGCCAGTGTACAAAGCTGATGATAGGTACGTCCGGCGGGGTGTGTTGTCCTGCGTTGCTTGCCACCAACAACATATTATAAAACCATCGGTAGTCAGTATCCGCATAATCATACCAGTCAAAAATTCTGTCCCATGTATATACTACCGGCATGGCAAATGTATAGCCGGTTTCGCCAAACTCATGATACCACTTTCTATACTTAGCACGCTGGTCTATGAGGGTGGGTTGTCCTTCGACATAGTACTCGTAATAATCATACCAATAGCGATAACCGCCGTGTGGATAAACCCCGTAGTTGCCGACCAGTGCTTTGGGGAAATTCTTTTTTATCGGCTCTGCATAAACCTCGCGCTGCAATTCACACCTGAGCTTCCGGAGAACTTTCTGAAACTCCTCGAAATCATCAATGTTCTCGATGTTCTCACGGCAGCGCTGGCATCTTTTCGCGGCAGCGTGGGCCTCGTTGAATTCGATAGGGCCATCAATTTCCCAGTCGACAAAAATAAAATCAACATCCAAATCGGCTTGCTTGAATGCTCCGACAAAATATTCCAATTGCTCTCGGATATAAGGTCGGCGGAAATCAAGCGCGAATGGACAGCCCATCTTGCGTTTGCCAAACGAATCATCCCAGAATGGTCGGCCTTGCTCGTCTATATGGGCTGTTCGCTCATCGCCATTGAAAAATGAATAGAGACACTTGGTGGCATTGATATTTACGCGCAAGCCCAGCTTTTTCTGTGCTTTGGCAATGGTTAACGACTGGGCCAAACTCTTCTGACGCTTATTGGGGTCCCACGAACTAACAAGTCCCACACCTCGCTCATCAAGTTCTTTGACCAGCTTTTCTGCGGCTTCGTCATCAACTGGGCCGGGGTCCATCGCCTGCCAGAGATAAAGCGGCAATCGCTCACCTCTACTGTATTTTAGAAGCTCAGTTGCATCCAGGACCGTCTGTATGTGGGCTGGCCATTTTGCTGCTGTCTGCTCCGCTTTACATAAGTTAGGTGTGTTCAGCGTTAAACCTATTATTATCCACATTACAGCTAATTTACACAAGTTTATCTTGAATATCTCGCCCATATTCTTCATAACGTGCCTCACCTACAGGACGCATTGCAACTAATACTGGTGGTATTATACTCAATTGCCGGTTAAAATTAAGAATCGAAATCGTAATAATTGTGAGGTTAAACTGCTGGTCATGACAGGGCTTTTTTGAGAGAATATTAAAACATTAGCTGAGGCATAGAGACTCTTGGACAGCGGACTGTATATAGCACTGTTTTATCTGCCCAAAACGCAAAAAATACGGGTGGGCAAACTCGGACAAGTTTCCTTTCGACAAGGCGTATATTTCTATGTAGGAAGCGCTCAACGCAATCTCTCAGCCAGGATTAACCGTCACAGCCAAAAGAATAAACCGCTGCGGTGGCACATTGATTATCTCTCGGCCAAGGCCGAAATGCTTGGAGCTATTACTATTGCAGGGCCGCGCAAGCACGAGTGTATGCTGGCCAGAAAGCTGGACGGGATATTTGAATTAGCCGTGCCTGGTTTCGGGGCTTCTGACTGTCAATGCAGCGGACATTTATTTTATGCCCCGGACCTAAATAAGCCGTGAACTGATTCCCCTCGGCCTCTTCCTTTTGCGCGACGTTCAGAATTGAGCACAGGTCCGGTCGGGGGGATTTCTGGTAATTCTCGTCGCACCCGGCTTTCTCTAGCTACGGTGTTAGGGATGAGACAGTGGAAGCTCTGTCGACCGCTTTAAAAAGCCGAGATCGGGGATTGTCCCTAACTTCCCGA
>JBHIDV010000169.1:0-6415 GCA_046760285.1 Sedimentisphaerales bacterium | reverse complement strand
TCGAATATCCGGTCAGGCTCAAAGTCGTTGTAGTCCTCAAAGTCGTCCACCACCAGATACGCGAGCGTGCCAAAGTCCCAGACATCGCCTTGCCAGGTGGTGGGAGTCTCAGCCTCGTTGACCTCATTAATCTTCCAGTAATAAGTCTGACCTAATTCAAGCTCTCCAGTGTCGTGGCTGGTATAGCTTCTGTCAGCAGGGACACTAACAGGACTGATAGTTTCATCTATCACTGCCTGCTCATTGGTGCTAAGGTACACATCGTGCGAGGCTGCTTCTCTTCCTGCTCGCCAGCTAAGAGTTACATTATCCACGGCCATATCTGTTGCTCCGGAGGCCGGGTCAGGCTCTCTGGCAAAAATAGGTATATAGAAGAAGCGAATCTCACTAAGACCATATTGGGGGATGATGCCTCCCCAGTTGCTATTAGCAGTAATCTTAACATACTGTGCTGTCACGCCACCAAAATCAATAGTGGTATTGTGTGCATAGCCGGGTAAACCAGGGGCCCGGGCAAACTCGTGAGTAGTACCCAATGTGGCCCAGGTGACACCATCACTTGAATACTCAATGGTAGCATCCTTTACCCCGAAACCGATAGTAGACTCAATCACCTGATTGAAGTTCCAGACCCACATCTGATGCAGTTTATAAACCCGGTCAAACTCATACTGTATCCAGCTCGGCTGCGGCGCACCCACGCCACTAAGCCATATAGCTGTTTCCTCAGTGGAGTGCAGGTCATCGGCATCCAGTCCTGAGCCGTTGATGGTATTTTCTGGTTTTGTATTTTCGTTGAACTGGCTGGAGGCGGTGGCTGTGATAGAGGTGCCGGCAATGGGATAAGCGAGCGGCTCGGCTGTAAATTGCCAGACATCACCCGGGTATACTGTAAAGTCAGGTGGGCCATTGACCTCATCGACGCGCCAGTAGTAGGTCTGGCCAAATTCCAGAAGGCCAGCAGGGTCATACGTAGTGGCGCTCTGGTCTTGACTGGCCAGTACGTCCAGTGGATTGGTTCTGCTGGCGTCGTTTACATCGTCGAAGACAGTTCCAAAGTACACATCATGTGTGTTAGCAAATTTCCCTGGCGCCCAGGCGAGGGTTACGTCACGCGGTATATCGATTGCATCATTCGCCGGAACCGGACTCTTAGCCTTGGTGGGCTTAGGTCCTATTTCACTCAACTCGCTTGCTGTCAGCGCATCATTGAGAATCCAGACTTCGTCAACTATTCCGCCAAACCAGTCTCTATTGTCGCCAGAACCATCGTCATCATGAAACACGACGTTCTGATTTGTATAGCCTATGGCGTTGTCATTACCGTGATTGTATATTTGACCGCCGGGAGCTCTGTCTATCAAGTTTCCATCCATCCACATTTCGAACTTGTTATCTTCGACTGCATCTGTTCCGTCTCTGATTACAAGAGCTACTGCGTGCCATTCGTTCGAATTAATAGCAGTGGAGAGCCATGCGCCGTTCCAGTTATATTCTGCACGGTTCCATCCTCCCACGTAGACTTGACCATCAAAGACATATATGACGAGCCCACGTGTTCTGCCGCCTTCTTCAAAGACAACCTGTTTTTGCTGTTTGGTAACATCTGCACAATTGAATACAGCAACAATAGTACGATTCTGCCAAGGACCACTGGTTACGTTGATATACTGAGAATCCGGGATGTTAACTCCATCATCGACTCCATCGAACTGTAATGCTTTACCGCTGAGTCCGTCAACCACTTGTGGGTTTCCCACTATAGTACCTGTGTTATTATTTGCTGAATCATCTGGCACTTGATTGCCACTGACATTGTCAAGAAGGTATACATGACCTGTCGTAACAGTAGCCGGGTCGATCTTAGCCAGGGCATTGCCGCAGATGATACCAGTAATCAGAAGCAATATAATCAAGAATCTTTTCGACATTTTTTGTCCTCCTTTTTTTGCATTTAGATTTACATTTTCTTACAAAAAGTTAGACATTTGCCGAACAAAAACCAGTTTTTTCATATACTCGTCCTCCTTCAAAAAGGTTGATAATTTTTACGTTTTGGCTGCTTGCCTCCGCGAATCTCTTTGGCGGAGCGGGACACACCAAGACAAAATTGAGAATGAAGGGTTGAGAATTAAAAATTCTTCGTTCTAAATCCAAGGGACCTCACTTCGCGATTTATTGCGAACTGGGAACCCAAAATTCTGAATTCTTTCTACCTCCTTCATTCAAAAGTCTAAGTTGAAAATATCTTGATTCTGCGGCGAGAAATCTGCCCTCTAACCGTGAGCCTTGCATTATGTAACTACTCCGCCTTAGGAAAATCCGTAGGAAATCTGGCAGCTCAGAAGCAAAAAATCACGCACCTTCATTACCTTATTTATACCAAAACAGACGCCTTCAATTCAAGAAAAATCTTCCATTTTATTGGCCTTAAATCAGCCTTCCTCCAGACCTCAGGGCCGATGTTTGAAAATCCAGCTAAACTGTGCCATTGTAAGGTCCTGGCTTACCAGAAATCTACGATTGCCTTTCGAATTCTGCATTATGGTCAGTCGAATCCTTCGATGCAATTTACCCCTTCAGCCAATTCGGGGCAGGCTCCGAGCAAAGTCAAAATCCGCTTTCAAATGCCTCGTAAATTCACCGCAATCACACGTCTATAAAGGACTTATAAAAATTTTCACTAAATTACCCCCCAAACTCACACTATCTATGAGCGCAAAAAGAGCTAATTTTTCAGGAATAGATTGCCCGGCAATTGTTTTATCAAACCCTTAAGCCGTAGTGATATCAAGCCTGCATTAATACTGCCTGGCGGCAAATTCGTATCGGTGATTATCTGGTCTACGTGCAGCGGTTCTTTCTCAAGACAATCATAAATCATTTTTTCATCGCTACTCAGATTGAATTGGCTGGCGTCGAACAAAGGTGCTTCGACCCTTTCGGATGCCTTTTGCGCCGCTGCGGCTGCGCAGCTTTGCAATTGTTCGCCAATATAGCCCAGAGCTTCCATCACATCTTCAACGGATTCTATCAGCTTGGCCCCCTGTTTTATCAATTGATGAGAGCCTTTGCTGACAGGCGAATCAATTTTCCCCGGCACCGCCATCACCTCGCGGTTGTTCTCCAGCGCCGCCCTTGCGGTTATCAAAGCTCCAGAATTTAAGCCTGCCTCGATGACAATTGTCCCCAGCGACAGTCCAGCTATTATCCTGTTGCGAGGCGGGAAGTTCTCGGACAACGGCTCGTACCGCAATGGTAATTCGCTAATGCAGGCGCCGGATTCGGCTATAAGTTCAAATAGCTTTTTGTTCTCCGGAGGAAAGATATTTGCTAAGCCGCAACCCTGCACTGCAATGGTGCGTCCGTCGGCTGACAGCGCACCATGATGCGCAGCGGTATCTATGCCGCGAGCCATTCCGGAGATAATAGTAAAGCCGGCTGAAGCTAATAAATGCGCTAATCGAGAGGCTTGCTCCTGGCCGTATAAACTGCAACGCCGGGTGCCAACTATGGAAATGGCTAAATTGTCCTGCCGAGTTAAGTTGCCCTTTATGTAAAGAACCGGCGGAGGGTCGTAAATCTGCTTCAATACCGGCGGGTAACGCTTATCTTCAATGTTGATTATCCAGATGCTGAGTTTGTCAGCCAGTTCAAGCTCACCGGTGACATCGAATTTGTCACGCGTGGCAGCAATTTGTTCAGCAGTTTTGAAACCTATTCCGTTTATTTTGGCCAGTCCGCTTACCGAGGCGCCTAAGGCCTTATCGGCTGAGCCGAAATATTTTATCAGCTTTGCAAAAGTAGTTGGGCCGACACCCTCAGCTCTTATTAATTTAAGCCATTTTTCGATGCCGGGCGAATTGGACTGACGTTTTGCCATCCTTAGCTCTTACAAAAAGTAAAAAATTATAAAGCCCTAAATTGATTATTATTTAACCATGAAGAGCACGAAGGAACAAAGAAAATTTGGCCACAAATGTACACAACATACAGCAGGCAAGTTTTTATTCTTGACGATTTAACGGTTCTCTGCTAAAAAGAGGTGGCTTGTAGAGGAAGTTTACACTTAATTTAGAATAACGGAGTGCGAGTATGGCAGAGACAAGCCAAAGCCCCGATTCGGTAGAAAGGCCTGGCAGCAGCGAGCAAATAGAACGGCCAGTTAGCCCTGAACAACCTGTCAGTACCGAAGAAGCCGAAGAGCCTATACAGCCTGAGAGCTCAAAAGAGGCCAAGAATATGGCTATGCTGTGTCATCTGCTGGGAATAGTGGGATTTATTGCCCCGCTGGTTATCTGGCTGATTGAAAAAGATAAGCATAGATTTGTTGACGAACATGGCCGGGCAGCTATGAATTACCAGATATCGCTAATGATATATTATGCCGTCTGCGGCCTGCTTTGTCCTTTATTCATTGGACTGGTATTGCTGCCGGTGCTGACCATACTGCACTTGGTCTTTTCGATAATCGCATCAGTGAGAGCCAGTAAGGGCAAGCTATGGCGGTATCCAATCGCAATTTCGTTTCTCAAATAGGTTTAATTTGGACAGGATTTACAAGATTATTTTGTTATCCTGTCTTAATAAAACAAAATCCTCCGTAAGGAGTCCCTAGGACTGTTAATCCTGTCTAAAATTATAGGAGCTGATTATGACCGAACCAAACGAAACACCAGAAGCACAAGAAAAAACAGGTGGTCAAGCCGATGCGGAACAAGATGCCGATTCTGGCCAACCTCAAGAAGTGGTGCAGCCTGAGTCTGTTGGTCAGCAGAGTAGGGTGGGCACAGCCCACCCTACACCCGAAGAAATCAGCAGAGACGCCCAGATGTGGGCGATGTTCTGCCATTTGGCGGGTCTGGCGTGGTTGTTGTGGTGGATAGTTCCCATCATAGGAGGGGTCATAGGCGCCTTGATTATGTGGCAGATCAAGAAAGACACTCACCCATTCATTGATGAGCAAGGCAAAGAGGCATTTAACTTTCAAACCTCGATGCTAATATATTGGGCCATCGCGGTACTGCTTTGTTTTACCTGCATTGGATTCGTCTTGCTGCCATTGGTAATGATCCTGGATATCGTCTTTGCGATTATCGCGGCGGTTAAGGCCAACAATGGTTTCCACTATCGCTATCCGTTGACTATCCGATTCATTAAGTGAAAAAACCCTGGGTATTTATCCTTCGTAGTAATACTACGGAGAAGGAAAATCCAGAGCTAAATATTTAGGACTTGAATCGCTCGCAATGGCACGAGAGCTCTTGATATGCGATTTCTTATCAAGCTATTGATTAGTTTGTGCGTTATTGTTCTCTGCACACAGATAGGCCGCAAGCAGCCGACATTAGCAGGCCTGATTGCTGTAATGCCCTTAACCGGTCTTATCGTACTTGTCTGGCTGTGCGTGGATAATCCCGGCAATTTCACCCTGATGACCGATTACAGCAAGGGGGCTTTGTGGGGCATTGTGCCCAGCATTTTATTTTTCCTCGTCGCTTTTGTATGTTTTCGCCAGCACTTGTCCCTGGGGATAGTGCTTTGCGCAAGCTTTGTGGTCTGGCTTATGGCGGCATTTATTCATCAATGGTTGCTTGGTAAATAGCAAAGAAAATTAACTAATGGGATTGTCTCAGAAAAGCGATTGGTGGCATCTTCTATGAAACCTAAAATGGGCCGACGAGATTTTATCAGAGCTGCAGGCCTGACAGTGGTATCGTTCAGCATACAGGGATGTGCGAGTAATTCTGGAAGGCTTGCAGGTAAAGCACCGTATGACAAGCCTAACATAGTTCTGATAATGGCTGACGACCTTGGCTACGAGTGTCTCGGTTGTTACGGCAGTACATCTTACCAGACGCCTTTCCTTGATGAGTTAGCCAGGACCGGTATGCGGTTTGAGCACTGTTATTCGCAGCCGCTTTGTACGCCCTCGCGAGTGAAGATTATGACCGGCCAATACAACTTCCGCAACTACACGGACTTTGGTGTTCTCGGCCCGAAGCAGAAGACCTTCGGCCACCTTTTGCAGGACGCCGGTTATGTTACTTGCGTCGCCGGTAAGTGGCAATTGTATGGCAGCGTCAATCAAAGACCAGAGGTTCGCGGCACCGGCAGTTTACCTAATCAGGCCGGCTTCGACGAGCATTGTCTGTGGCAAATAGAAAAAAGGGGCTCACGCTATAAAGACCCCTTAATTGTGCAGAACGGCAAATATCGGAAAGACCTGCTGGGCAAATACGGTCCTGATGTTTTTTCTGACTACATACTGGATTTTATTGAACGGCACAGAAACAAGCCATTTTTTGTTTACTTTCCGATGGTGCTGGTGCACGGCCCCTTTGTCCCCACGCCGGATCAAGCCTCGTTTGACGTTGACGAGTCTCGTTACGAGTCTCGAAGCACGAAAAACGAG
>JBHIDV010000168.1:0-6424 GCA_046760285.1 Sedimentisphaerales bacterium | reverse complement strand
GTGGACCCACTACCTGCACGACTCGACAGGCAACGCCGTGGCCAACGACACGGTAGTCGGGCCGCCACGGCGAATGCAGTGGGTCGGCAGCCCGCGATGGGCGCGGAGCCATGAGCACTCAGCCAGTCTTAACGCTCTGGTCTCGGCCAACGGGCGGATATTCTACATCATAGACGAAGGCCCGCGAGAGTCGATCCAATTGCCAGCAAAATTCGTGCTGGCTGCCAGAGACGCCTTCAGTGGTGTCGTCCTGTGGAAGCGCCCGCTGCCGGAGTGGTTCAATCATCTCTTTCCGTTGAAGAGCGGCCCGGCGAGACTGACGCGCCGCCTCGTCGCTGTCGGCGATGAGGTTTACACGACGCTGGGCATCAACGAGCCGCTCAGCGCCATCGACGCTGCGACAGGAAAGACCATCCGGACTTACGACGGCACCAAGACCGTCGAAGAGCTTATCGTTTCGAAAGACCTGCTGCTGCTCGTAGTCAATCCTGACCGCAAGGCAGTTGACTACCAACAAGAAAATGCCCACTGCTGGTCGGAGCGTGACCGCGCTAGCAAACAATGGGGCTGGGATGAAACGGTTGATAAGCTCATGGCTGTCGAGGCCAAGACAGGTAAGACCGCCTGGCAGCTCGAGACCAAAATCGTTCCGATGTCACTGGCGGCTGACGGCCAGCGCCTCGTCTACCACGATGGCGAGGCGGTCGTCTGTCTTGAACTGAGAACGGCAAATAAGCTCTGGCGAACCGAGGTCCCACGCAGCCCGCTCATCCCGACCGGCTGGTCGCCGTCCATGGTGATGTACAAGGATGTGATACTTTTTTCCGGCCGGAGGCGCAACCTTGTAGCTCTGTCAGCCGAGGATGGCAGGCAGCTTTGGACGTCGAAACTCCATCCATCTGGCCACTTCTGTCCGGAAGACGTTCTTGTCGTTGACGGGTTGGTCTGGTCGGGCGACATCGCCAGTGCCACGCCGCGGTCTACGGGCGTATTTACCGGCCGTGACCCACACACTGGCCAAATCAAGCGCGAGTTTCCCCCCGACATTAATACATTTGCAATCATGCACCAGCGCTGCTATCCAAGCAAGGCGACGGCCAAATACATCATCCCCTCATGGATTGGGATCGAATTTATCGACCCGCGAGCCCAAACATGGCAGATCCATCACTGGGTCCGTGGCGGATGCTTCTATGGAGTAATGCCGTGCAACGGCCTAATCTACGCGACGCCGCACGCCTGCGCGTGCTACTACCAGTCGAAGCTATGCGGCTTTTGTGCGCTGGCGCCGGCTGACAAGCCTACCCTGAGCGCAGTCGAAGGGACGCAGCCTGAGATGCTGACGGATGAGATGCGTTTGGAGAAGGGACCAGCATACGGGAAGATCGAAGCCCGCGAGGCCGCAAGCGGTGATTGGCCGACCTGGCGTCACGACAACCTCCGCAGCGGATATACCAAGACGGCCGTGCCAGCCACACTCAGGCCTGCCTGGCAGACGCAGATAGGTGGCAAACTCAGTAGCTTGGTGGCTGCCGACGGAAAACTGTTCGTCGCGAGCATCGATGAGCATACTGTTTTTGCCCTCGATGCCGAAACGGGCAAAAAGCTCTGGTCATTCACCGCTGGTGGCCGGGTGGATTCTCCCCCAACGTATCATGCGGGCAGCATACTATTCGGCTCTGCCGACGGGTGTGTGTACTGTCTCCGCGCATCGGATGGCGAGCTGGCATGGCGGTTCCGCGTTGCTCCAGCCGACCGACGGCTCGTCGCCTACGAGCAACTCGAATCGGTCTGGCCGGTCCATGGCAGCGTGCTGGTTCAGAACGGGGTAGCCTATTGTTTGGCTGGACGTAGCATGTTTCTCGACGGAGGCATGCGGCTGGTCCGGCTCGAGCCTAAAACCGCTAAGTTGCTCTCGGAAACGGTGCTGGACGACCGCGACCCTTCGACGGGCGAGAACCTGCAGGCACACATTGAGCACAAGAAGATGCCCGTAGCGCTGCCGGACGTGCTGTCGAGCGACGGCAAATATGTCTACATGCGGTCGCAGCGGTTCGACTTAAGCGGCAAGCGTGCGACAATCCTGCCGGAATTGCAGACCGACCAGGATGGCAATCGCCACATATTCTCGCCGATCGGTCTACTGGACGACACTTGGTTCCACCGTGGGTATTGGATATACGGCAAGAACGCTGGTGAGGGCTGGGGCGAGTGGTTTCAGCCTGGCCGGCTCGTTCCGTCTGGGCGGATACTGTGTGTTGATGACGATACAGTCTACGCTTACGGACGACACCCCTGGTACCTATGTAACTCCTCGGTGCTGGAGTATCGCCTGTACGCGGCTGATAAAGCCTCATCAGCTGCCGACCCGGACGGCGTGGCTACTGGCGGTAGGCAGCCGGGCAAGAAGAGCAGCAAAATCCCCCGCGATACGGTCGACTGGAAGTCGCGGAGCAACTTCCCCATGCACATGCTGACAAAGGTCAGTTTTAAGTGGGTCACGGAGCAGCCGGCGGTGGTTGTCCAGGCCATGGTTGTAGCTGACAAGATACTGTTTGTGGCCGGTCCGCCTGATGTCGACGATGAGCATGCTGGCTGGGGCAAGCACCTTGACCCGCAGATCGGCGCTAAACACCGGCAGCAGGTCGAAGCTTACGAAGGCAAAATGGGCGGCATATTGTGGGCGGTATCAGCCGTAGATGGCCGGAGGCTCGCCGAGTACAAGCTCGACAGCGTCCCGGTGTTCGACGGTATGGCCGCCGCCAACGGCCGGCTATATTTGGCAATGAAGAACGGTCGGGTCTTGTGCCTCGCAGAGAAGTAGCTCGAGCCTCGTTTGACGTTGACGAGTCTCGTTACGAGTCTCGAAGCACGAAAAACGAGACTCGGTTTAAGTTTCAGTTGGTCGACGGCAAGGACACCTACGATATTGCCTCCTTGGCGAGAGAAGACGGATTTCTGACTTCTGACACCAGTATAAAAGAACGTTTACTCAGCTTTTAAACGGTGGAGAAATGAAAGCTAAAAGAATTCTTTACTTAATGTTCTCCTTATCCATTATTTCCTGTTTTTTCTTATATTCAAACATTGCTTGGGCACGCAAGCAACATATACTGCAACAGGCAAAAATAAATATCGATGTAAGCAAGCTGCATTATCTTACCTCTGAAGAAAAACAGAAGCTTTCTGAGAATGGCTTCGTCATATTCATACCAAAGAGGTCGATCTACTACCCCGAAAATGAGGCTCTAAGTATTTATTCCAAATGTAAGACGAGCCATTTTCCTGTATTTGTGACCAGTGATGTGATATTACACGTTTTTCATTTATTGTTTGATTGGTCACTTCGCTTTTTGGAGATATCCAGCCTCAAGCAGGACTTGCTAAATCTCACTGATGCTATGCTGACCAGGTCTCTTTCTTATTACGAGCGGGTAGGAGACGACAATAGTGTGCTGAAAGAAGCTGCTCTAAACAATGCGATATTTTTCAACGTCGCCAAGTCCATTCTGACCGCAAGCGAATTAAAAGGCATACCTGAAGATATAAAGCAGATTATAGAAAAGGAGCGTGCTCTTATTGATGAACATAGCGGTTTTGCTGTTTCACCTCTTTTCGGGTACAAAGAGGACTATAGTCAATACGCCCCTCGTGGTCATTATGCCAGAAGCCCGGAGCTGGCGAAATATTTCAAGGCTATGACGTGGTACGGCCGTATGGGCTTTAGGTTAGCTGCTATTAAAGAGACAGAAGTGGGATACGTCTTAGACAAAAAAACCAATATAGCTGAAACGCTTCAAGCGCTGTTAATTTGTAAGGCTCTTAGCCAGACAAGGATAAAGGGAGAAAGTGCTTTAGCTGTTTGGGAAAGAATCTACGAAACTACGAGTTTCTTTGCCGGCAGAGCGGATGACCTGACAGTTAGACAGTACAAAGAACTAATGGATAAGATATACGGGCCAGAGCCTCGGCTGTCCAACATAGCCAGTGAGGAAAAGGTTACCGAATTTATAAAGCAAGCTCGGCGGTTAAGAAAACCAAGAATATTGTCTACTTATGTCACCGATGTCTCCTCTCGGGCTGTAGATTGGAAAACTCAAACTCAGGCCTTTAGATTTATGGGGCAGAGATTCACGCCTGATTCTCATATATTTCAAAATTTGGTTTATGACAAAGTCAAATGGTACACAGGAAAAGGCCGAAAACCTTTTACCGCAGTCTTTGCCAACGGGGCTTGGTTCAGGGGTTTCCCCAGAGGACTTGATGTTATGGCGGTTCTCGGTTCAAAGGTGGCTGAACAGATCTTGAAAGAACAAAAGGACACCGAATTCCAAGGATATAAAGAGCAATTCTTAAAATTGCAGAAAGAATATAGTTTGACTGATAGAAGTACATGGACGCGAGACTTATACTGGAGCAGGCTTTGGGCTGTAAAATCGATTCTGGACGGTCCCCCTGCAAATGCCCCACACTTTATGCAATCCGAGGCCTGGCTGAAAAAACAGCTCAATACTGCTCTGGGCTCCTGGACAGAATTGAAACACGACACCATTGTCTATACTAAGCAACCCTACTCAATGGCGCAGGCGGCGTTTTCTGTTATAGGCAAAGGAGTACACCTACCACCCGAACCGGTCCATGGCTATGTGGAGCCTGTTCCTGAACTATATTCGAGGGTAAGAGAAGCTGTGACGCAATTGCGTTTGAGATTAACCTCGCTTGGATTTCCATCTGACAAGGCATTAGAAAGCAATTTTAATTCGTTCGAAGCTATATTAACTGGCCTTGAGAATATAGCTAAAAAGGAATTAGCTGGGCAAATACCTTCCGAATCAGAATACGAATTAGTAGAAAATATAGGCAGTCGACTGAAATGGGTTCTTAGAGCTGCTCACTATCTGGATGTAACAGAGAAATTTAGAAGCAAGATGGACAACAAAATGCCTATCGTCGCAGACGTTTTTACAGACGTGAACACGAATATGGTTCTTGAGCAGGCAATAGGCATACCAGCAGAGATTTTTGTTATTGCCAACGTAGATGGGAAAGATAAAGTTTGTCTCGGAGTAGCCTATTGTTATTACGAATTCAAACAGCCTATGAGCAATAGGCTTACCGATGAAAAATGGCGTTCAATGATAAAACAGAACAAACAGCCACCCATACCAAAATGGATGGAGGAGGTTGCGGTCAAACAAAAATGAATCTGACAGATAAAAAAATCAAATCGGTCTATTTTATTGAAACGGCTTATCTGTATTTGCTCTCGTGCATAGTTATCTACTATACTTTGCTCTTCTTATCTAAAATAAACCTCTTTGAGTTATCTCATACGATCTGGCCTTTATGGAGGTTGAATCCTTATTCAACGCTGCCATACTTAATTGCTATTATTTTGGGTATGGTGTTAGTTCCGCTGGTTTGGGAGAAACTGATAAGAAGCACTGATCTTAAGGAAATAGGGTTTGCTGTTCCTACGTCCTTTAACAAAGAAATTATTTGTGGAGCAGGCTTATTTTGCGTATTTGTTGTTTATAGCTACGTGTTATTATCAAAATGGGGTGAGTTTTTGAGTTTGTCACCTAATATTATACTATCGCTATCCATTTATTGGCTCTTCGCAGCTTTGGGAGAGGAAGTCCTGTACAGGGGCATCATACAAAGACGGTTATGCGTGCTGTGCGGTGAATATTGTGGTTTAATTTTAGCATCGGTTTTGTTTGCTTTTGTAGGACATTCAAGGGCACCACTGATTGATAATCTGGTCTTTCGCTTGCCGTTTGGATTAGTGCTGGGTTATTTATATTTGCGCAGCCACAGCCTGCTAATTCCTGTGGGTATCCATTGCGGATTTAACGTGTTGTTTGTTATAGGAAGTGCCAATTTATAGCAAAGGTACAGGTAAGAAACCAACGCAAGCAAAAGTCAGAAGTCAGAAATCAGAAAACAGATGTCAGAAATCAGATATTCTGTCTTCTGTCCTCTGTTTGAAAGGACCCAAACATGACGAGCGGCAAGAATCACATTTGGCAAAGTATTAGAGCTATCGTTATAGCGATGTGCTTTCTAAGTGCAGGCGCAACCAAGGTAAAATCATGGGCTCCCAGCCGCCATTTTTCGCGGCTGGGGTCCCCATCAATCCCCCGTCCGGAACATCCCAAACCGCAGTTTCGGCGCCAGGCCTGGATAAATCTGAATGGCCAATGGGACCTTGCGATGGATCCCAATGTGGTTGGGATCAAGCAGAATTGGCAAGACAATCCTTCCAGATTCAAGGGGTTCCCCAAACGCGAAAAAATGCGTTTGGGGACCCCCAATAGAAAAATCACCGTACCCTTCTGCGTGGAAAGTAGATTATCCGGCATCGGATACACAGACTTTATAAAGGCTGTCTGGTATCGACGGACCTTCTCGCTGCCTTTGG
>JBHIDV010000167.1:0-6436 GCA_046760285.1 Sedimentisphaerales bacterium | reverse complement strand
ACGACTGGCTAAAAAGAAATCCTCACCGGTTTCTTCTTTCCGGCTTTTGTACATGCTAACGCTGACCACCACTGCAAAAAACGCCACAAAGGTACAAATATCGAGAACAGTAAGTTGCATAATGGCCTCTTTGTTTCAACTATGGCGAATTTATTTCGCTGGAGCGACCAATTAAATTAGCGGCAATTATAACTGCAATGTTGCCTGCCGCAATAAAATAAAATAGTGTGGTTAGCCTAATGAGGGTTGCTCTATCTCTGTAACGCCTCCAGAGTTTCCATAACCAGAGGGACATGTGTATATGCAGGGCCTCCACCCATCATTACCGCTACCGAGGCAGCTTCGAGTATCTGCTGCTTTGTTGCCCCAGCGTCGAGGCTCTTTTGCACGTGCAATCTGATACAAGGAGCACAGCGCCTGCCACGCCGATGCCCAGAGTGATAAGCTCTTTTTCTCGTAGCGTCAATGCCCCATCTTTCATAATTTTGCTGAACATCGCTGCAAAGCCGTTGACAGTGTCGGGAGCCTGCTCTTTCATTTTGGCCACATCATTCTTGAACTTCTCGAAAAATCCTTTTGCTTTGCTTCCCATAATGCACCTTTTCTAAAAAATTACTTAACTTTTGATAAAAGCATCACTTAGTGCTTCTGCTATATCGGTAGCCATCAAGCTGACCTGGCCGATTTTTTTTGTGGCAATGTCACCAGCTAAGCCGTGGATGTAAACGCCCAGAACCGCAGCGTCAAAGTTGCTCAGGCCTTGACCGATAAGCGCAGTTATCACGCCGGTTAAGACGTCACCTGAGCCGGCTGTAGCCATGCCTGGATTTCCAGTTTTGTTGACATAGACTTTTTGGCCATCGGTAACGACTGTCCCTGCTCCTTTCAAGACCACAATGGTCTTGGTATGCTGTGCCAATTGGACAGCCTGTTGCTGCCGGTGGGGCGGCAATTCTTCTCTAAATAATCCTGGCCACAGCCTTTTCATTTCGCCAGGATGAGGTGTCAATACTACTTCTGCTTTTAGCTTGCTTGGCCAGTTCTTCAATTTGCTCAGGTTATTTAGGCCGTCGCCATCTATCACCAGACGCAATTGTTTTTGCTCAAGCAGCGTCTGAACGACCGACTGCAGGTCACTACTTATACCGATTCCAGGTCCTAGCGCCACGGCATCGTTCTCGCTGATTGCGGTAAGAATAGTATTGATTGCCTTTGCGGAAATTCGGCCGACGCCGTCTTCAGCCAGGGCGATAGTGGTATAGGATGGCTCTATTGATGCCACAATCGGCAGAGCACTTTCGGCAGTTGCCACTCGCACCAGTCCTGCACCTGCTCGCAAGGCCGATCGGCCGGCAAGGGCAGCAGCACCACTCATGCCCACACTGCCGGCAATAATCAGCACCTTGCCAAAATTGCCTTTGTGAGCATCAACGGCTCGCGGCTTTAGCTTGGGAATCGTTTCTATTATTTGCATACAAACTCGTTTCGTGCAGCATATTACAAATAATGCAGGATAGGGTCAATAAAAGATTTGAAAAGCAGACAGGAAGGTTTATAATAAACAAATAAAGTGAAGAATTTGTTTGGGATCAGTGGTAGAAGAAACCGCTGGTTTTAGTAGAGATTAAGACCTATGAGTGAAATTATATTTATCGTTGAAAATTCTGATGAGGGCGGTTACACCGCTAAATCTCTCGGTTACTCTATTTATACCGAAGGGCAAACTCTCGACGAGCTAAAAGAAAATATCAAAGATGCCATAAAATGCCACTTTGACACAAAGCAAATTCCCCATCGCTATCCATTTCAAAATAGATAAAGGCGATTTAATTAAAATGAGGATGCTTACAATGGGAAGAATACGTCAAATGATCAAGGTCAATGGACGAGAATGCTGGACATTATTTGATACAGGTGCTCGCAATACCTATGTTGTTCAATCAGTATCCTCGTTATTAGTAACTTCAAAAATCAAAAAGCCGTTTCGTTCTGCGATAGGTGGACAGGTTAAAGAAACAACCGAAACAGCACTTTTAGAGGCTGAAATAGAAGGCAGGCGAATATCCACTCACGCGATGGTTATCGATGAAATTGGAGATGATGAAAATGGAACTCCCATTGAAATTCTTTTTGGTGCATTGGCAATGCAGCAGTGGGGAATTCGGCTGATTCCTGAACAGGAGAAATTAGATTTGTCACATTATCCAGAAGAATTTGTCGAATTCTAAATCGAAGAAAGATCCGAAAGCGGGTTTATCTGGAAATGGTATAATACATAGTTAGGCAAAACGCCGAGAGGAAATGAAAGCATAATGACTAATACAGAGAGTAAGGTGTTAAACGGGGTAGAGAGGGTTTACCATTTCAAGGATGTACCGAAAGATGCAATACAGCCTCAACGTCTTGCTCCTCCACTTTACATCGCACATTATAAGTGTGGACGATGTAGGCATGAATGGTCCAGTGTTGAGAACATGCCGCCATTAAATGAAATACCGTGTATCATGCAGTCATGTCGCGCTCCTGCATTTAGCTTACTGATAACATTGCTCCGGCATTTGAAGAAGGAGCCAGTCTCCGGTGTGGGAAAACTAACAAGAGTAGAGGTGGAGTGTTGGAAGTAACCGGTGGGGATAGTATGATTGCCTAACAAGCGGTTCCACCGAATAGCTGAATAATCTGGCTTCTGTTGACAATCGGCATTAGCGGCTTTGAAAAGAATGTGAGGCAGGGATAATATCGCAACTGTCTTTATTGTGGCGTGTTTGTCATTTCGACCAAAGTCCCCGTTTCTGTCTTCGACAGAAGACACGGGGGCGAAGCGGAGAAATCTATTCAAATAAACAGATTCCTCGACTCGGCTGCGCCTCGCTCGGAATGACGTTTACGCGTCTATTTTTCTGTTTATAAGCGTGGCGGTAACCGCTGCGGAGAAGCCATTGTCTATATTAACGACAGTGACGCCGGAAGCCATTTAGGTGAAGTCAGGAGCTGCTCGGCTGGCCAATTCCCACGAAATCCCACTCTTAAAATCCTGACCTGTGTTGTACTCTATAAGTATATACGCATATACTTATATACTTTCGCTGCATCAGTCGGCTGAATCTTTGTTTGTGACTTTAGAGCTTCGGTAATTGGTATTTGTTCAGGATTTAGTGCTTAGGATTTTTTACTTCCTGCTTCTATTTTTCTATTTATCAACGTCGCCGTTACCGCTGCGGAAAAGCCGTTGTCGATATTGACAACTGTAACGCCGGCAGCGCAGCTATTGAGCATCGTCAAAAGAGCCGACAATCCCTCGAAACTGGAACCGTAGCCGACACTGGTCGGCACAGCTATTACCGGACAACTTACCAGGCCGCCTACAACACTGGCTAATGCCCCCTCCATCCCTGCTACAACAATAATTAGATTAGCTTTTTGCAGTTTCGGCAGATGTCCGAGCAATCTATGCAGCCCAGCCACTCCGACATCACAAATCAGTTCTGTCCTTTGGCCCAGAATCTCTGCGGTAACTTTTGCCTCCGCAGCAACAGGCAGGTCAGCAGTTCCTGCAGTTACTATCGGTAGGACGGTTTTGCAGCGCGGTAGCTTTTTCTGTTCGAGCACAATGGCCCTGGCTAAATCCTCGTATCGAACTTTGGGGAATTTGTTCGTGGCAGCTAATGCTTCAAAAACGTACGGTTCAGCTCTGGTGGCTAAGATGTTGTTGCCTTTGGCAATGAGACTCTCGAAGATCTTTATTATCTGCTCAGCGGTCTTGCCAGGACAATATATAACCTCCGGAAAGCCTCGCCGGATTTGACGATGATGGTCTATATGGGCAAAGCCCAGGTCCTCAAACGGCAGATGGCGAAGTTTTACCATTGCCTGCTCAATATCAATTTTACCGTTCTTGACCTGCCTCAATAATTTTTTTAACTGCTCAGCCTGCATCGTCTTTCGTCCATCGGTATGGTTATTTTTTCAGCCGGTTGCTTTTGGCTCCAGGGTCAAATCTGCAAAGAGCTTGGCCTTAAATTTATGGTATCCTAACGAAGCTACCATAACTGCGTTGTCAGTGCAATATTGTTTTGGCGCGATAAGTAATTTTCTCGGCGGCACACTTGAGTCACACATCTGCTGCAGGGCGGCTCTAAGTGTATTATTGGCTGCTACTCCGCCACCGAGAAGGACAGTCTTTGCACCGATTTTTTCAGCAGCTCGCTGCGTTTTTTTCACCAGGACCTCAATCACTGCCGCCTGAAATGACGCTGCGATGTCCGCGATTTGCTCACTCGCCATCGAATCGACCTTGTTTTCGCCTTTCATATCCTGGCCGTGACAGTAGTACAGCACAGCAGTCTTGATACCACTAAAAGAGAAATCCAGCGAGTCACGTCCCAGCATCGAGCGGGGGAATTTGATGGCCTTTGGATTTCCTTTCTTTGCTGCATTTTCGATGCTGGGCCCGCCGGGATACGGCAGTTTCAGGATATTTGCAACTTTATCGAAGGCCTCGCCAGCAGCATCGTCGATAGTTTTGCCTAAGAGTTTTAGCTGCAAAGCTGACTTGCACTCATACAGGCAGGTATGTCCCCCGGACACAATAAGAGCAACAGCCGGCAGTTGCAAGTTATCTTCGGTTAGCATCGCCGATTGCAGATGGGCATGCAGATGATTGATTGCTATTAGCGGCTTATCCCAGACTAAGCTGAGGGTCTTGGCCGCGGTGACACCTACGACCAGAGCAATGGTCAGGCCTGGCTGATTGGCAACGGCTATTGCATCAATATTGTCCTTCTTGACTTTTGCTTGTGCCATTGCCTCAGTAATAACTGGGTAAATTTTTTCGATATGCGCACGTGATGCTATTTCGGGGACAACGCCGCCGTATTTTTCGTGTAGCTTGGTTTGTGATGCTATCACCGAAGATTTGACAATTCGGCCATCGGCCACTACCGCCGCTGCAGTTTCATCACAACTGGTCTCAATGCCCAGGATATTTATGGATTTGTTCTGCATACGCAAGGATATTAGGCAAATAACCAGCCGCTGTCAACATCTCAAGGTTGAGGTTTGGCAGTATAAAAGCATGCCACATTCTCTTGTCGTGGGTACTATAATCTGGTATGCTATTATGGCCTGATTCGGAAGTCTGTACTAAACACAGGTTGTGTATGAGCGAAGAACTTGAAGTTCTGAAGATAGTTACCGGTCGATTAAACAAAGCAAACATCCCTTATATGGTTTCTGGGTCTATCGCCGCAAATTATTATACTATACCTCGAATGACCAGGGATATAGATATTGTAATAGAGCTAAAGCAGGACGGTATTGATAAATTTATCAGCCTTTTTGAAGATGATTTTTATGTAAATAGAGAAATGGTTGCAAATGAGGTTTCTCGCACGGGAATATTTAACTTAATCCACAATCGATATGTTATCAAAATAGACTTTATCATCAAGAAGTCTTCTGCATATCAGCAAGTTGCATTTTCACGTAGAAAAGAAATCTTAATTGGAGGTAGTCCTATATGGTTTATCTCTGCAGAAGACCTGGTTATATCCAAGCTAATCTGGGCAAAAGATAGTCACTCTGAAATGCAGCTAAAAGATGTAAGGAATCTGATAAAAACGGTAGACAATTTAGACTTAAAATATATTGAAAATTGGGTTCGAGAAATGACCTTGGAACAGATATACAAAGAGGCAAGTAATGAATGACACGCATCCTGATATTGCTATTCGATTTCAAAATTTAATGATGTGTAAATCCGGTGAAAAGCGCCTGCTTATGGGCTGTTCAATGTTTGATACTGCTAAGCAAATAATGCTCAGTGCCATTCGGAACCGGCACCCCGGAATAACGGACGCGGAAATTAAAAGAGAAATTTTCTTAAGGTTTTATGGATTGGAGTTCAGCCCGACTGACAGGGAGAAACTGCTTTCGGCGTTAGTGTCCCAGTGACTATTAAGATCAATCGCATTTTTCGTGAGGGTTTTAGCTATCATCAGAATGAAACCTTTTTATTGTGGATTTAACGAGTAGTAATATTTGTTTGCAGATGCTTTTGCAAACGCGAAGCAATGAGAACCTTAGCGGAATGAGTTCCGGTAGTTGGAAATCCGTGCATATACTTTCTGGGAAATCGTTGCCAGCGATTTCTATTTGCTCTAGACCCGGACAGTCAAGGCCCATTTGCCTTGCTGTTTTGAGCATCGGCAGCTCTTCGGGCTTGATGTTGACTAATTTGCAGCAAATAGTTTCACAGGCGAAAGGCTCCGTTCCGCCGATGAGCCAGCCGAGAGGCCTGGTCCTGCCTTTAATCGGGCCGAGGCCATCCATTGCCCAGACAGCATCAATGATAGTCACAGCGGGATTGACGAACCTGAACAGCTCAATCAAGAACTCGCAAAAATCATCCAATTTTGCGCCTTTCCGAAAGTGCCAC
>JBHIDV010000166.1:0-6469 GCA_046760285.1 Sedimentisphaerales bacterium | reverse complement strand
TTTTATATTTTATTTAGCCCCCAGTTTCACTGGGGGTTTTCCTACTCGGAAAGAAGGCAGCCGCAATATGGCTTCGCAAGCTCAGAGGGAAAAAAGTATAGACAGATTGATGTCGCTGGATGTGTTTCGCGGCTTTATAATGTTCTGGATTGTGGGCGGCGCGGCTGTGGTCAATAGAGGCCTTGAACTTATCGGGGATAACCCTGTAACAAAACTGATAGCTCAGCAGTTAAAACATTCTGACTGGCAAGGCTGCAGGTTTGAAGATTTGATATGGCCGTCATTTATGCTTATGGTCGGTGTGAGCCTGCCTTTTGCCTTCGCCAAACGCGCCGGCCTCGGACAAAGTTATAGCACAATCTTTTCCCACGCTGCCAAGCGCAGCGTTATTCTTTTTCTGCTTGGTTCGGTTAGAGAATCGGTCAGCGAGAAACAGCCTTACTTAATCGAGTTGAGTAGCGCGCTGCAGCCCATTGCGATTGCCTATTTTGTGTCCTTTTTGTTATTGCGGAAAAGCGTCAAAGTTCAGGCGATAGTGGCAGGTTCGATTTTGCTGGGCTATGGACTTATTTTAGCTTTTGTTCCGGCCCCCGGCATCGAAGCCGGGACTTTAATTAAGGATAGCAACCTGGTTACCGCATTAGACAAGATGATTCTTGGCAGAAGTCACCCTGCTGGATGGGGTACTCTTTTATGTACCGTCCCTACGATATCGACCACGATATTTGGTGTTATGATAGGACAGCTTCTAAGGAGCAGCAGAACATCAAAAAACAAAATGATTATCCTTGGTATGGCGGGCACTGGTGGTGTCATAATCGGCCTGGGGCTTCATTATTCTTTTCTGCCGAGTATTATGAAGCTCTGGACCAGCTCCTATGGCCTGCTCAGCGCCGGTTGGGCGTGCCTGATGCTGTTGTTTTTTTACTGGGTCATTGATGTGCTCGGCTGGCGCAAGTGGGGATTTGGATTTATGGTAATCGGAATGAACGCTATTGCAGCATACATGGGAGTTTCTCTTTTTGGCAGCCATATTTCAAGAATGCTGAAGATATTTATTGACGGCACAGTAAGCATTTTAGCGGCTTTCGGGCCGCTATTCGAGGCTGCCTGCATATTTTCTGTTCGGTGGCTCATTCTTTTCTGGATGTATCGAAGAAAGATATTTATCAAGGTTTAAGGAATTGAGCCGGCCAGCTTTTTTAAGGTTTGCAAGTTAGATTTAGATTGTGCTCGAAAAAAGCTCTTGCACTTGCCGGCTCTTTTCTGGTAAAGTGTCCGAAAACTTAAAAACCAGAAAGACAGGACAAACTTTGAATGTTACTCACTGCACGGACGCAAAAAAAACAATGGATAATCTGTCCACCCGATGAACGCTGCGGCCAGCTTGCCAAATCCTTGAAGGTCTCGCCTCTCTTAGCACAGGTTTTAATCAATCGCGCCATAACTGACGCCCAGGCCGGCGCAGTTTTTCTAAGGCCTAAACTGACCGAGCTTATCGAGCCGCAGCAGATGCCGGGGGTCGAATCGGCGGTCCGCCGATTAAAGCAGGCTATTCGAGCGCAGGAAAAAATCACCCTCTACGGCGACTACGACGTAGACGGCATCACCGGGGTCGCAATTCTCTTGACGGTTCTAAAGCTGCTCGGCGCTAATGTTGATTATTATATCCCTCATCGGATCGAGGAAGGCTATGGCCTAAACGTCGAAGCTGTCCAGCAGCTTTCAAAGGCCGGCAGTAAACTCTTAGTGACCGTTGACTGCGGTATCGCAGCGCTGGCCTCGGCTGAACTTGCTGCACAACTGGGCCTGGAGATGATAATAACTGACCACCATCCGCCTGAATTTGAGCTGCCTAAAGCCGTCGCCATTGTGCATCCGGCGATGATGAAATCCTATCCTAACCAGGATTCATCCGGTTCGATGGTTGCCTTCAAATTGGCCTGGGCTATCGCTAACGAATTCAGCCCCGCTCGAGCAGGAAAACTTGAGCCAGAATTAAGAAAATTTATGTTAAATGCGACCAGCCTGGCAGCCGTGGGAACAATCGCGGACGTTGTAGAGCTGCGAGGTGAAAACAGGGTGCTGGCCAGCTATGGACTTAAGGCTCTGCCGGAGTGCGAATTGCCCGGCATCCAGGCCTTGATCGAAACTGCTGGACTGACCGGGCGGGGATTGGATAGTTTCGACATCGGCTTTAGACTTGGCCCAATGCTCAACGCAGCAGGCAGAATGGGACACGCACGATTGGCAGTGGAGCTTCTAACAAACAATAGCCCAATTCGCTCCACGCAAATAGCTGAATACCTAAAACAGCAAAACAGCCAGCGACAGCGGTATGAGCGAAAGATGTTTGAGCAGGCATGTGAAATGATAGCAGAATATGGACTGAACAGCCCTGAGCGCAAGAGCATCGTGCTGGCAAATGGCCACTGGCACGGCGGCGTATTAGGCATTGTGGCTTCGAGGATAGCTGAGACATTCTATCGCCCGACCATTATGATTAGCGCTGCCGGCAAGGTCGGGACCGCTCAAGGTTCCGGCCGCTCGATTCCGGGCTTCTGTTTGCTCAGCGCAATTAGAGCCTGCTCGCATCATTTAGTCAACTTTGGTGGCCATAAAATGGCAGCCGGTGTAACAATTGAGGCTGAAAAAATAGACCAATTCACTGCGGAATTCGAGGCCTATGCAAAGCAAAATCTTAATGAGGACGATATAGTCGCTAAACTTCACATCGATGCACTGGCCAGCTTAGGCGAATTTAGCATAGACCTGGTCAGCCAACTGCAAATGCTGGGCCCATTTGGCCCCGGCAATCCTAAGCCGATTTTTGCTACAAAAGGTGTTCGCCTTGCCTGTCCGCCCAGAAGGGTCGGTACAAGAGGCGATCATTTACAGCTTGTGATAACTGACCATACAAACTCGGTTCGCTGTATCGGCTTTGGGATGGGCAAATTCGAGAAAAAGCTGCTCCAGCACGAGTTTTTTAATATTGCTTATCAGCCGCAGATTAACACTTATAACGGCCTTAACAATGTTGAATTCGTCCTGGCCGACATCCAGTTTGAATAGGTCGAAAACCCCCGGTAAAACCGGGGGCTAAATATTTAGTGGGGTCTTCTTTCTACTTTTCTGTGTTGATTATCACCTTGTCGATCTTGAATTGGCCCAGGGTAGTGACCAAATTGAAAAAGTCTGCTGGTTTGCCATTGCCGACTGCCAAGGCGATATGGCCTGGGCCGTAGCCGCCTCGCCCGGTAGCCTTAAACGCTGCATCCAGACCAACCCATTTGTCGCCGACATATGCCTGTACCCAGGCATGTGGACCAAAGCAGTCACGCAAATCCTGCCACTCTTTTACGTACGCAACGCCTACAACTACCTGAGCCGGGATCCCCACAGCCCGGCACATAGCCGCGGTCAATACTGCAAACTCGCTGCAGTCGCCCTGCTTGCTATCTGCGACTTCCACTGCTGATGCATAACCAACCGACAGGTCTTTATTTTCGATGTAATCGGCTACAAACGCTTCGATTCTCTTGACAGCTTCGGCCGCGTCTTTAGTGTCGCCAATCGCACGATGAGCAAGCTCGATTATTTTTTTGTGGTCGCTTTGTAGAAATCTATTGGGTTTGGTCGCCTCCAAGACTACCTTATTCTTACCTTTGTAAGGGAACCTTGCTCCCACTGGTGCGGCGACGGGCTCGACAGTTACGATTACTGTGCCGTTTTTGAGCCGATGCAGCCTTTGATTGTCATTGGACGGTATTATCAAATCTACTTTTTTTGTCGGGCTTAAGTGGTAAACAACCGACTTAGCTAAACCCACGTTATCCAAAGGCCTTGGACTGGCCAAGAACATCTTATCAATTACTTCAAACACTTCGTTCTCACCCAGCGCAAATTCCTTGGTGCATGAGATTAACTCAACTTGCAGGTCCAATATTGGCGTGATGCTCTTTTGAACTCGCAGGTTGTCATCGACATAGCTGGTGCTGACCATCTCACCGGCTCCAGGCACACTGTAGGTGGTGGTAACCTCTGTCAAAGCTACCACACGTCCCAGCAAGTCAACATTTTGTTTTGCCCCTATTTGGATTTGTGCGTCGAGAGCCTGTAAGATTCCTGGGCTGAATATCCGTGCGGTATATGTCGTGCCTTGCTTAAGACCTTTTCTTTGTGAAAGCAGCAGCAAGCCTTCAGCCATCACCGCTCCGCTCGGCCATTGCATAGCGCTTTTCTGCTCAGTGCCCATGGATGTTGTAGTCATATTAACTATTCCTCGCTTATCCACTGTCCCGACTATCTTCATGGTCATTATCCCTAAGTCTTGAATAACCTCAAAACCAAGCGGTTTGCCGTCAGTTGTTTCGATACTGGTTTCTGTCATATTGATAGTCACCGGAACATTAGCTCGACTTAATGTTATGCTAACTTTTTCAGAGGTGGTCACTTTCCCGTCGGCTGCGAGACGACTCTGTATGGCATGGCCGACCTTCTTACCTTCCATAAACACAGCAAAATACTCTATCTCTTCTGAGTCAGCCTTGCTCAAGCCTGTCTCGAGCGCAGTCGAGAGGCTGGTAGCTGCTAAGGCCAAGCAAACACCAAGAATATACCGAATCTTCATAATCCAATTCCTTCTATCCTGAATCTGCCGCGAAAAAGCTCAAGACGAGCAGCGCAACCGTCAAACGTTGAACGTTTGCGCAGCTCATGCCTCTTTGTGGCCCTTATTCTTCGTTTTCAAAAAACGTTCTGTCTCATTATAAACACAAAGCTTTGGATTTTCATCGCAATTTTCTCTCTGTCAGCTAAAATAAGTGAAAATTCTTTGCAGTCCGCCGGAGGCGGATTATGACTTTTGAGGAACTTTTAAATCTGGTTTCTTCGGACAACCCGCCAGGTATTTGTATTGATTCACGCCTGGTTAGAAACGGTGATATCTTCGTCGCTGTCAAAGGCACGGTTTGTGATGGCCACGACTTTATCGACCAGGCCCTGGCAAACGGTGCTAAATACATTGTTTGCCAACGAGACGATACGCAATACACAATACACAATACGCAATACGAGATTATTACTGTTGAAGATTCCGCCGAGGCAGCGGGTGTTCTAGCCCAGGCAAGCAGGGGCTATCCAGCTTCGCAGCTAACCAATCTGGCTGTTACCGGTACAAACGGCAAAACCACCGTTGCTTATCTGGTATGCTCGGCTATCCGTGCAGCGGGCCCAAAGTGCGGCCTTATCGGCACGATTATTTATGATACCGGCTCAGCCACTTCACAGGCTATCCTAACGACCCCTGATTGTTTGGCTATCGCCGAGACACAACAGCAGATGGTCAAGGCTGGCTCAAAATATATGGTCGTTGAAGCCAGCAGCCATGCCCTTTCTCAAAACCGCCTGGCAGGGATTGACTTCAAAGCCGCCGCATTTACCAACCTTGCCGGCGACCACCTGGACTATCATAAAACCAAAGAAGACTATTTGGCTGCAAAAACTAAACTCTTTTTTGCTCTTTCACCTGACGCTACCGCGGTGTTAAACAAACAATCGCCGGAAGCAAAGCACATCGCCGAAAAAACAAAGGCAAAAATCCTGTGGTACGCTGTTGATGAACCGGCGGATATCAGTGCCCATATTGAATCAATGGACATAAACGGAACTCGATTCTCGATACTGGATAATAGATTCTCGTCGAGCATCGAGGTGAGCACGCCACTGTTGGGCCGATATAACGTTAGCAATCACTTGGCAGCAGCGGGCTTATGTCTTGCCGTTGGTTTCGATTTGCAGACTATAGCAGCCGGCCTATCAGCCCTGCAGGCCATACCTGGCCGATTGGAAAAAGTTGATTGGCAAGGTGATTTTTCGGTTTTTATTGATTATGCTCATACCGACGATGCTTTAAGAAATGTCCTGGCTACACTAAAGCCTTTATGTCATGGCAGGCTAATTGTTGTTTTCGGCTGTGGCGGAGACAGGGACAGAACCAAACGGCCACGCATGGCCCGCGTCGCTGAACAATTAGCCGATTTTATTGTTGTTACCAGCGACAATCCCCGAACCGAGCGACCAGAAGATATAATAAACGAAACAATTGCTGGCTTTGAAAACCCAGATTCAGAGAAAATTACTGTTGAAACAGATAGGAGAAAAGCCATCGAGTTAGCCATAAAAACTGCCCGTAAAAATGACATTGTTCTTATCGCCGGCAAAGGCCACGAAACCTATCAGATAATCGGCACGCAAAAATTCGACTTCAGCGACAAAGTAATTGCTGAGCAGTTCCTCCGCAGACGAGAATGAAAGAATTCCTAATAGCAGATTTGGCTAAAATAATAGAAGCTCATCCTGAGCTATCTCCGCTCAAAAAATCTTTTTTTACCGGCGTGAGCATAGACTCGCGAACCACCAAAGTCGGCGATTGCTTTTTTGCAATCCCCGGCGAGAATTTCGATGGCCA
>JBHIDV010000165.1:0-6495 GCA_046760285.1 Sedimentisphaerales bacterium | reverse complement strand
CCGGCAAAATTTTCTGCTGGTAGCCGGAAAATTTATCCTGTGAAAAAATTGCCGACGGAGCTGACTATTTATATTTGCCCAGATTTATGGTTTTGATAAACCTTGTTTAGAAAAGAAGTTATAGTCGTAAAAACCCTGGGCCGATTCTGTATGGCACAGCAATTGCTACTCATAGTTTGGTGTTTCCGCCGCGGCGGACTTGTGACTTTGAGTCTGCCAAAGGCGCTCTTAACAGTTTTTAGTTCTCGGTTTTAATAAAGGATAAGGACATATGAATCCGCTATCAGCAACAATGACCGCAAGTGACATCCAAACGGATTATATGAGACTTTTGATAGCCCAACTGCAAAATCAGAATCCGCTGGAACCATTAGACAATAACGAGATGGCTTCTCAACTAGCGCAGTTCTCACAATTGCAGCAGCTCGAGACCATGAACCATAGCTTTGCCAAAGTCCTTACCTCTGCCGAGCGGACTTATGCCGCTTCTTTATTAGGCAAACAGGTTTCATTCCTCGCAGAAACGGAGACAGGTGCTTTAGATACTCAAAATGGTACGGTTGAGCAGGTATATAACAATGTTGATGAGGAAATATCTTTGGTGGTAGGCAATCATATCATTAGATTAGAAGACGTTCTATCGGTGAAAAAATAAGAAAAATCAAAACAGGTATTTTTTACATAAGGGGAGTTAGAAATGAGTTTTGCACTATCCGCTGGAGTTACTGGGCTGCAGGCCCATCAGAAGATGGTCGACATTGCTGGTAACAACTTAGCCAATGTCAACACCACTGCTTTTAAGGCCAGCAGAATAACCTTCTCGGAGCTATTGAGTGAGACGATAAAAAAGGCGTCGCAGCCGACCGCGAATGTCGGCGGCACCAACCCGCAACAGATGGGTAGTGGCGTTGCAGTAGCTGGTATATCTCCCAATATGTCGCAGGGCAATATCGTAAATACAGGCAATCCTCTGGACTTAGCGATGGAGGGTCAAGGCTACTTTGTACTGAGTGATGGTCAACAAAATATCTACACTCGTGCAGGTGCGTTCGCTGTTGATGCAAACTCGAATTTGGTTGACCCTGCCACCGGCTATTTTGTTCAGCGTATTGGTCAGGCCGGGGAAGCTGACGGTTTCCAGACCCCCGGTGATAGTAATGTTCATGTGCCTTACGATGCCGCCATGCCGGCCAAGAGTACATCACAAATAAAGGTGTCTGGAAACCTAAGTGCCGATGCGACATTTGTTGATGGGCCTCAAACACAGCTTATCTCTTCAAATGTATCCTACACTACTAATGGTAGCACCGTAGCTACTTTAGCCACCCAAATCGACCAGCTTGACCAATTCAGTGGAGGTTCCGGCACAGGCGGCGAGCTCGATGTCGGCGAGTCGGGAACGATTACTATCGCAGGTTTCCATCCCGACGGCACCGCATTTAGTAGTGGCTTGACATTTACGGTCAACCCAGATACGACGCTGGCCGACTTTATTACTCACCTGAATAGTAATGTTCTTACCGGCGCAACGGCATCCTTAGTCAATGGCCAAATACGCATAACCGATAATAGCAGTGGCTACAGCAAGACAGACATGACTCTGTCATACTCCGGCTCTGGTTCGCTGACCACGCCGGGATTTTTTGAAATATTGTCTGTGGGTGGAGAGGAGGTCAAAAAAGTCAGTATCACCATCTTTGACTCTCAGGGTGGTAGACATGTTCTCACCGGAGCGTTTGTGCGGACAAATACACCGAACAAATGGGATATGGTACTGTCGTCGATTACCGGCGACATCTATCAGATAACCCCAGAAAATCGGCGGATCGAAGGTATAACTTTTAATGCGAGCGACGGCTCCTTCGCCGGACTGGCTGGTTCGGATTTGTCACAATTTATAATAACGTTTTCACACGATACCGCAAATCCACAAACCGTAGATGTATGGATGGGTACTGTGGGCAAAATGGATGGCTTGACCCAGTTTAAAGGGAGCTCTACTGCCGTGGCAAGAGAGCAGAACGGCTATGAAGCAGGTAAGCTTGCTACAGTTTCAGTCAATAAAGAAGGAATAGTTATCGGCGTGTTCTCTAACGGTATCAAGAAAAACATCGCTACTCTGCAGATAGCATTATTTCAGAATCCCTCAGGTCTGGAAAGTATCGGCGGCAGTTACTTCATTCCTTCGGCTAACTCCGGCGTGGCAGTAACTACCCAGGCCATGCTCGGTGGTGCCGGCTCCATTCATGCAGGGGCATTAGAAAAGTCCAATGCCGATGTGGCAACCGAATTTGTTAATTTGATTCAAGCTCAGAATGGCTTTCAGGCTAACGCCAGAACTATCAGGGTAGCCAACGATATCCTACGAGAACTGAGTAATCTTATTAGATAGTTAAAAGGGATTCTCGATGCTGGATACTCAATTCTGGATTCTCGATACTGGATTCTCGATACTGGATTCTCGATTGCCGTCCAGCATCGAGCATCTGGTATCCAGTATCCAGTTCCTGGCACTGACACCGGTAGAGCGGTGGCAGGCCGTAAGACGGTTTGACACTAACTTTACGATAGAACGCTGGTTTAGTCTGATTATTGGGGCTGTCTTGATTGGCCTTATCGCACTATTTTTGTGGGTTAGCTATAAACGCATGACAGAGGAACGAAAGATTGCTGAGCAGTTATTTATTGATTACGCGGAAAAAAGAGGCCTAAGCGCACGCGAGCGTCAAATCCTACTGGAGGTTGTAAGCAAGAGCAAGCTCAAACGAAGAGACGCTATTTTTACCCTGAAGGATGCTTTTGACCGTGGAGCCGCCAAACTAATAGAGCAGAGCCTCGCATCGCAGCAACCGGCTGAAGAGAATGAACAATTAAGGGCTGACCTATCTTTCCTGCGTGAAAAGCTGGGCTTTGGCCCGCCCCTCTTAAATGGCTTACCAGTAAAACCAAAGAAACCAAGCAGCAGGCACATCCCCCTGGGTAGAGAACTTTATATAACACCCTGTAAATCTCGTCGCTCAGCCAGTATTGAGTCTACCGTCATAAGAAACAATGACATGGAGCTTACTCTCAAATTGGCAATACCGATGGAAATTGAACCTGGCGAGTACTGGCGTGCGCGTTTCTATCTTAGTGCATCACTCTGGGAGTTTGACAGTTCCGTTGTCCATTGTCAGGGTGACATATTGGTTTTGAATCACAGTGATGATGTACGGTTCATTAATCTGAGGCGTTTTCTGCGTGTTCCGGTGAATCGACCAGCCTTCATTGCACGCTTTCCATTCATTAGCTTGGCAGATACTTCCCCCGCACCAATTGAATCCAAAAGCAGCAACCAAGCTCAAAGCAAGGCCGGGTCCCACACAACAGGACAATTGGTGCGGGGCTGGGGCCCCCCAGAGTTTGTTCCTGCGGTCGTTACTGAGCTGGCGGGTCTTAGTTTGCGTTTGGACGTTCCGTTGGAGGTAGAGGTGGGTGAGAGAGTGTTGGTAATGTTTAAGCTGGACGAGAAGAAAAGCCAAGATTCAAGCACGCCAAAAGTCGGCAAAAAGATAACATCAAAAATAATGGAAGACATCGCTGAGGTCAGGCATACACAAGCTATAAAAAATGGTTTCTCCATAGCAGTTGAATTGATAGGGCTTAGCGACTCAGACATTAATGAGCTGGTCTGTGCCACCAACGCGGTTTCGTCAAGAGCAGATGCCAAAAGACAAGATATTTCGAGGGCCGCCCCGAGCCCTGACAACGACGAGCAGGGCGTTGCCGAGCCGGCAGCAGCGGGGCAAGGAGCATAACATGGCAGAGACGACCACAGAAGTTAGTTCCAGCATCGATGCATTGATGCAGGAATATAATATCATTACACACAATCTGGCTAACGTAAGTACTGCTGGATACAAACGTATATGCAACGCATTTTCCAAATCCCTTGAGGCGCAGCAAGCAGGCCAGCAGACATATTCGCCCGGCGTCATTGATTTGAATTCGGCGTTGGATTTTTCGCAGGGCAATATAGTCGAGACAGGCCGGCCACTGGATGTGGCACTTTATGGTAAAGGCTTCTTTGTAATAGAGACACCCGAGGGGCCGCTTTACACCCGCCACGGGATATTCCAGATAAACCAAAATGGCCAGATTGTGGACTCTGATGGGAGGCTTGTAGCAGGTCAAGCCGGGCCCATCACCGTACCGAGCGGTGCGGCTCTTTCACAGCTAAACGTCTCCAGTGACGGAAGTATCAGCATAGGCGGAACAACTATTGGCAAATTCAGGCTGGTCGATTTCCAAGACAACGAAAACAAACTTGTGCCGGTGGGTGCGAGCTGCTACCAGATGCCGGAAAATATAGAGCCGATTGCAGCTAAAAATATAGTGGTAAAACAGGGCTACCAGGAAGCCTCCAACGTTAAGATAGTGGACGAATTAGTAGACCTGATATTGGTATCCAGACTTTACGAAGCGAATATGAAACTGCTCTCATCTCAGCAGGAAATCTCTAATAGTATTATCGATGTAGCAATGGGCTAAACTAAAGTGGTTCGTAGTTCATGGTTCATTGTTCATCGATGAACTACGAACTATGAACGATTAACTAATAAGGAAAAAAATTATGTTAAGAGCCTTTTCCACTGCAGCCACGGGTATGACGGCCCAGCAGATAATGGTAGATGTGATTGCTAACAACCTCGCCAATATCAACACCACAGGTTTCAAACGCAGCCAGATTGACTTTCAGGATTTGCTCTATATCAAGATGCAGGAATCCGGCACAGAGGTAGCTTCTGGTATAAATTCTCCTGGCGGCCTGGAAGTGGGAAGCGGGGTCCGGGCCGCATCTACCATAAAGGTTTTTAGCACGGGTGAGTTTGAGAATACCGGCCGAAAACTCGATATTGCTATTAAAGGAGACGGCTTTTTTCAGGTAACTTTGCCAAATGGCGACCTGAGGTATACCCGTGATGGTGCGCTGCAAGTAAATGCTACCGGGCAACTAGTTACCACCACCGGATACAACATAGAGCCCGCCATCACTGTTCCAACGGACGCTGTTTCCATCGATATCGCAAAGGACGGAGGTGTCAATGTTATTGACGCTGCGGGAACTATGTCGGTCGTGGGTACTATTCAGTTGGTTCGGTTTCCTAATCCATCAGGTCTGTCGAGCGAAGGAGATAATTTGCTGGCAGAGACGTTGGCCAGTGGCACGCCTACAACCGGGACCGCAGGGCAAAACGGCTTCGGAACTATCCAGGCGGGCTTCCTGGAAAAATCCAATGTCCAGATGGTAACCGAATTGGTCAACCTTATAACCGCTCAGCGAGCATACGAGATAAACTCCCGTGCCATAAAGGCAGGAGACGATATGCTCCGAACGGCAAACAGTATTGTCAGATAAGGAATCGTATCATTATGAACAAAGTAAAGAGCGTAAGAGCACAAGAGCACAAGAGCGCAAGACCCCACGTGAGTGTTCGGGGCCCCCAAACGCGTGTTTTTCGCTGCCCAGCAGCGAAAAATCCGTTTGGGGAACCCCTTCCCGCAAGGCGGGGTCCCAAACGTGGGGCTAAATATTTAGCCCCGCCTTTTAGGCGGGGTTTAACCTTTGTCATTATGACTGGTGCACTTTTATGCCAAGGGGCAGTGAGTAACAAAACTAATCTACAGATTTATCTGCCCAGAGAGGTTACAATCCCTGCCCTGAGCGAAGTCGAAGGGGAAGATAGTTACTTGAAATTAGGTCGAGTCAGCATAATCCGGGGTGAGCAATCGCTGGTAGAGCAAGCAAGCGAAATCACATTAGGGCGGCTTTCAGTGCCCGGGCAAAAAATTGTTGTTGACAGGTCAACTGTCTTAAGCAGATTGGCTTGTAATGGAATCCCCACCCGGAAAGTGACATTGACCGGCGCAGAAAAAATAACGGTAAAAAAGCAGTACCAGGTCATCAAAGGCAGCGATTTCGTTGAGCTGGCAAGCGCATTTCTGAAAAAAAATCTCCCCTGTGGCTCGGTTTACCAATTGAGCCCGCTATGGATACCAAAAGATTTGAACATAGGCGGGCTGAGCAAAGATGTGAGACTATCCCCACGCTTGGTCAAAAGTAGTGCCAGAAATCAAGCCAAAGTTCAAATTGCTGTGTTGGTCCCCGGTCCAGTCGGGGATGGAGGGGTTCCCCAAAGGCGAAAAAATGCGTTTGGGGGCCCCGGCAAGGAGGTAGCGGTGCGTGAGGTCACTTTCCGCTTGAAATATAATCGTCGCACCGCAGTGACATTAGCTGAAATTCCTGCAGGTGCAGTTATCAGCCCTGAGAACGTCAAGATAGGAAAAATCGTGTCGGATTATCCTGAACCGGCAAATTGGAACCCCCCCTATGGGCTTATCGCTAAGCGTCGGCTGCCGGCAAATACGGTGATTCGTCCGGATATGGTAGGCCCTGTAGAGTCGGCAGTTGTGGTGGGGCGTAACGAGACAGTGGTCATTCGAATTGAAAGGCCG
>JBHIDV010000164.1:0-6563 GCA_046760285.1 Sedimentisphaerales bacterium | reverse complement strand
AAAAGAATCCTCAGCAAATAGGTCTTTCATCAAAAGTTATAAAGAGGCAATGTAGGATACCTGCGGGTAGAATGGATTTATTATTGCTTCAAGATACGAATAGAAACTTGATTGTAGTTGAGTTAAAACTGCGAAAAATAGGTCATGATGCTGTCAGCCAGATTCAAAAATACATGAATTCATTAAAAGGGACGCAAAAAAGCAAAAGAATTTCTGGTATTATTGTTTGTCAAGGTGTACTACCAACTTTCGAGAAAGAATTCAAAAAATTAAAAAACATAAAAATATTTTGTTATGGTTGGCAGTTGAAAATGCGCCATTGTAAGGGTGTTTAGGACTATTGCACGTCAAGATTTAATTGTTGCTCAGCGATAGGAATTATTGGTATATTAAAAGCGGCGAAGATGAAAATTAGCCACAGGGGCACAGACAACGCAGAGAAGAAAATCAAAATAGATTCCTGCTTCCGCAGGAATGACACTGGAAAACCCTATGGATGTTGAAAAACAAATTGATTACTGGAAAGTAAGTAGCGATGAAGACTTTGCAGCAGCCCAATCACTGCTGGAAAGAGGTCACTTTCGTCATAGCCTTTTCTTTGCGCACCTTGCTATCGAGAAGATGCTCAAGGCACGTGTGACTAAACAAACCAAAGATATACCGCCACGAACACACAATCTTGCTCGCCTCGCCGAGATTGCCGGCTTGTCTCTTAGCTCTGAACAAGTGAATTTTCTACGCAGCTTTGATATGTATCAATTAGAGGGACGGTATCCCGACCGTGCAAAAGTTATTCTGGATTCAAAAATTGCCAGGGAAAAGCTTTCAATGGCTGGAGACATTCTAAAATGGTTGAAAGCACAATTATGACCGCAATAAAGCGTTATATAGAAGCGCTTAGCTCGTTTGGTATTCATACCCGACAGCTTGTTCTTTTTGGTTCTTTTGCTCGTGGTGATTCCACCGAACTTAGCGATATAGATTTGATTGTTATCGCTCCGGAATTCGATGGGCCATGTGAGTTGACACTCATCGAGAAACTATGGCAAGCTACTTCTTTGGCTGATAACCGCATCGAGCCGATTGCCTGTGGTGAAAAAGAATGGGAAACAGACCAGGGCCGTCCTATCCTTGAAATTGCCAGACGCGAAGGGATTATAATAGCTGCATAAAAAATTGAATAATTTGAGGAATCAGCAATATGAGTATCCATATCAAGGTTCCAAAAGACGAAATCGCGGCATTTTGTTTTAAAAATCATATTCACAGTCTTGCATTGTTTGGCTCTGCGCTGCGAGAAGATTTCGGACCTGTCAGCGATATCGATGTCCTCGTTGAATTCGAACAGGAATATAGGCCCGGACTTGTGGAGCTGGTTGAGATGCAGGAAGAGCTGACTCAGATTTTCGGCCAAAAAGTTGACCTTGTTGAGCGTCAAGCTGTGGAGAAAAGCGAAAACTACATTCGCAGGCGGCACATTTTGGAGTCAGTGGAGCCGATTTATGTGGCGAGATGACGCCTATATACTTGATATGCTCTTAGCTGCACGCAAAGTTGAGAACTTCACTGAGGGCGTTACCTGGGAAAAATTCAAAGCCGATGACCTCCTGCAAAACGCCGTTATGCACCAGATTCAGATAATTGGTGAAGCCGCCCGTAAAGTCACTCAGGAATATAAGTCAGCTCATCCTCAAATCCCCTGGCAGATGATTATTGGTATGCGAAATCGCCTTGTTCACGAATACTTTGACATTATTCCTGAAAGGGTCTGGGACGTCGTTCAAAACAATATATCCGAATTGATACGACTTATCAAGCCTTTGGTGCCGCCAGATGAATCTAAAGAGTCAGATGGCTCACGTGACCTAAATAATTAAATGAATTTAGGAAATCTCGATGATGTTCACGATGAATCAAATAGAAGAATTTGGCCAGCGGATTGGGCACGAGTTTGGCGCCGAACGGGTTATACTGTTTGGTTCTTATGCGCGAGGTGAAGTCACCGAGGATTCGGACGTGGACCTGCTGGTCATTGCACCCTTTGAAGGTAGGGCTGTTGATAAATCTGTAGAAATTCGGATGAAGCTTCGCCCTGGATTTCCAGTGGACCTACTCGTGAGGACACCCCAAAAAGTACGTCAAAGAATAAAAATGGGTGACGACTTTATGCGGGAGATTCTTGTAGAAGGGAAGGTGCTCTATGAAGCCAATGACTACCGAGTGGATTGCCAAAGCCGAAGCTGACTTTGCTACCATGGAGCGTGAATGCAAAGCCACTGAAAATCCTAACTACGATGGCATCTGTTTCCATGCTCAACAATGCGTTGAGAAATACCTCAAGGCTCGGCTTTGCGAAGCGGACATCAGCTTTAGTAAAATTCACGATTTGGTTGCATTTCTTGAAAAGATTCTTGAGGTCGAGCCGTCCTGGGAAAGCTTTAGGGAGGATCTTGCTTATCTTTCGGATTTTGCGGTGTGTTTCCGTTATCCAGGCGAATCTGCTGACAGGCAATCTGCACTCGATGCCCAGCGTCGCTGTCGTCTGTTTCGTAATGCAGCACGAAAAACGCTGGGATTATCAATGTAAACTTATTAAGGGCGGTTTAATGACTAAGGGCAAATCTGAAAAAGTGGTATTGGCATATAGCGGTGGACTCGATACCAGCGTCATCCTGCCGTGGCTTAAAGAGACCTACGGCTATGAAGTGATAGCATTTGCAGCGGATTTAGGCCAGGGCGATGAGTTAGCTGGGATCAAGCGTAAGGCCTTGGCCAGCGGGGCGGCAAAGTGTGTGGTAAAGGACCTGCGAAAAGAATTTGTCGAAAATTACCTCTGGCCGCTGCTTAAATCAGGTGCCGTTTATGAGAAAGAGTATCTGCTCGGCACCAGTATTGCCCGGCCTTTAATCGCCAAGCATCAAGTCGAAGTCGCGCACACCGAAGGCGCAACGGCAGTTGCTCACGGTGCAACCGGCAAGGGTAACGACCAGGTCCGCTTTGAACTTAGCTATATGGCTCTGGACCCATCGCTGAAAATCATCGCACCATGGAAAGACCCAAAGTTTACGCTTGTTTCTCGTGAAGCGGCGGTCGATTATGCCCAAAAGCATGGGATTCCAATCGAACAAAGCAAAGAGAAAATATATAGTCGCGACCGGAACCTCTGGCATCTCAGCCATGAAGGAGCTGACCTTGAAGACCCAGCGAACGAGCCGAAAGATGATTTATTCGTTATATCCCGGCCGATCTCGAAAACACCAGATAAGCCGGATTATGTGACTGTGGGCCTTCACGAGGGAGTGCCGATAAAACTTGATGGTAAACTAACCAGCAGTGTAAAAATTATTGAAACGCTCAATCAGCTTGGCGGCAAACACGGCATCGGTCAGGTGGATATGGTCGAAAATCGGCTGATTGGTATGAAGTCACGCGGCGTGTACGAAACGCCTGGCGGGACGATTCTTACTACGGCTCACAATGCTCTGGAGAGCGTGACGCTGGACAGGGAAACGATGCATTATAAGCAGCAGCTCGCACTTAAATACGCCGAGCTGGTTTATTACGGCCTGTGGTTTAGCCAGTTGCGTGAGGCACTTGACGCATTTTTTGATGCCACTCAACGGGGAGTCAGTGGCTCGGTACGGCTGAAGCTGTTCAAAGGTCGATGCACACCAGCCGGCGTAAAAAGCCCGAATAGCTTGTATCGAACTGACCTGGCGAGCTTTAAGATGGGTGCTGAATATGACCCAGGTGATGCTACTGGCTTTATACGTTTGTTTGGCTTGCCGATGAAAGTTGCCGCGGCAGTCAAGAAGAAAAACAAAGGCAAATCGATATATAAAGGAACTTAAAAAAACCAGCGCCCGTAGCTCAATTGGATAGAGTCGCGGACTTCGAATCCGAAGGTTGCAGGTTCGAGTCCTGCCGGGCGCGGTGGAGTGGACGGCAGCGTTTTCTGCGGGAATGGAGATTGGTAACCTGTAGTCACCACATAGGCTTACGTCATTGAGCTGCAAGTTCGAAAACACTGATACGACGATTTGCCGTTTTTGGGGTGATGGGAACGTAACATATTGCCGTGTTTGTGTATTTCAGTCGTGATGTTGTAGCCGCAATGAGCACATTTAATAAGTCCGTGTCCATATATAAACTGCCGTCGCTCAGCATGCCTCACACGGATGGAGGCTTATTATATAATCAGGGTGCGGCTGATTTGGACGTCAACCCGTGGCTGTTCTACCTGTCGATTACCACAAATTAGGGCGCATATTGAGCTGGCTATTTTATCAGCCTTTTCCAGTTCATTTATTTACGGCCGAGCTATACCCGTCACATCTACCGCAACCACTATCTTGGTGCTGATATGTCTTCTATGCTGTCTTGCAGCACCTGAATGACGTATTTGCCGTTGTGGGCAAAACCGCCGGGGTCCTTGGTCGCGTACTGGTAATTGTAGGCGGCTTTCAGCAAACGCGGTGTCCAGGCGTTGTACTTATTGCCATAGCTGATCTCACCCTCATCGGCTTGGCCGTTGCCGTTGGTGTCGACGAAGAAGTAAGGATAGCGGTTGGCGTACAGGATCGGCGTCCCGGATACGTTCACAGCGTAATCCTGAATCACGGCGTAGAGAACCTCACGAAGGGTCTCAATTTCGCCAGCGAGTCCTTCCTGTGTATTGCCATCGCCGTCGAAGTCTGTTCTGTCTACACGGATGTCCTCAGGCTCATTTATACCAGCGTGGCAGATGCGGCAGGCCTGCACCTTAACCTCGCCAGTGTGGGTGTCGTGGCACTCGATGCACGTATCGAAGCTCCGCACGTGTTGTAAACGGCCATTGTAAGTCTTGCCTGTATACTCGTAGGCACCTTTAGCTTCGGTGCCGAAGAGCGTCGCGCCCGCGGCGTAGTAGTGGACGTTCTTGAATCTCAGGCTCGGCGATACTGCGTCAGGATCAAGACCGGCAATTGCAGCGTCCACGCTTACTGTGGACTCACGTCCCTGGTGGCAGCTAATACACAGATTACTGTTGGGGTCAGCCATGTCGAGCACAGCACCGCTGGGGAACTCTACCTTATTCACAGTATATCGGGTGAACTCGGGTATGGCATCGTGACAGGTGCTGCACTGCAGCCCGTTGGCGACCGGCTGGGAAACGGTAACCCCTTCCTTCAAGAAGAAGGGCAGGCCTGTAGCGGAGTGGCACTTGCTGCAGCGTCCGGAGACTTCGCCGTCGTCATCCCAGTGCCGGAATGCTTCTTTGGAGCCGGCAAAGTGGCCAGCGTCGTTACGATGAAGGCCCGCCACAAGGGCAGCGTCCAGATCCTCGATGGAATCATAGAGGAGTTGGATGATGTACTTACCACCGTGAGCGAACCCACCGGGATCCTTGAGGGATACCTGGTAGTTGTAAGCCGCCCTGAGCAGACGCGGCGTCCAGGCATTGTATCTGTTGCCGTAGCTGGCCTCACCCTCATCGACTTGGCCGTTGCCGTTCGTGTCTATGAAGAAGTACGGATAGGAGTGTGGGTCATACACGATGGGAGTTCCAGCCGCAGCGGCGTAAGCTTGGATGGCGACATAGAGAATCTCCTGCAGGCCCGCGACCTCATAGTAGATACCTTCAGCGACGTCACCATCTCCATCGTAATCTGATGTAGAGCCAGCCATGCGGACGTGCTTTATGTCTTCACTACCAGCTACTCCAGCATGGCAAGTACTGCACACACTAACTCTGAGTTCCAGGCTGTGCTGGTCATGGCAAGAGATGCAAGTGTCGATGCCTTCAACATGGGCGAACCTGACATCGTAGGATTTGCCCGCGTATTGGTACCCGCCCATGGTCATGCCACCGAACTGGGTGGCTGCCGCAGCATAATAATGGATGTTTCTGAAGCTGAGCTTTGAACTGACCGTGTCGTCGTCCGGTACGTTAGCATCAGCTATTTTCGCGTCAACCGAGACACTCGACTCTCGACCTTGATGGCACTGCATACAGCGGGCTTCGTCGCCAAGGCCAGTCACCTCAATACCTGAGGGGAAGACCACACTATCCATAAATATAGTCGCATCGTTGTGGCAGGCTATGCAAGTGATCGTGGTGCCGGTAGGTGAGGGATTATCCACCCTGCCAGCCTCGGTACCGTCTACACCCAGGTAGTCCAGGTACCCCGGAGTACTGTGACACTTGGCACAGCGAGTAGGAATCTCTGGTGGAACGTCCCCGTCCCAATGGGTAAATGCTTCTGCCGTCGCATCGGCGTGTCCAGAGGAGGCCCATTCTGCCTCGAAAGGAATCTCTGCAAAAATTTGCACACCGCCCCACGTGATCAATGTCGATATCCCCACGACTAAAAAAGTTATTACGAGCCATTGTGTTCGTTTGCTGGAAAACTCTTGTACTGACATAGGATTTTCCTCCTTAATAATCGTTCAATCATTTAGTTTATCAGGCGATCTTCGATGCGCAGATATAGAGACACCACGCACCCACCAAGACATTCGCAAACAGTGTGCCACAATACAGCAATTTGGCCACTGTCATGTTAGAACTCATCATAACTTAA
>JBHIDV010000163.1:0-6576 GCA_046760285.1 Sedimentisphaerales bacterium | reverse complement strand
CGAAAAAGGATATACGCAATACGCAATACGCAATACGCAATACGACCTCCCACCAATGCAGGATGTCCATACCCCCAATATCGGCAGCATCGAAGCCGTCTGCGCATTTCTGAAACTTGAACCGAAGGATATGATAAAGACACTCATCTACGATAGCCAAGACGGTGCTATAGCAGCACTTCTGCGAGGTGACCACGATTTGAATCCAGAGAAATTAACGCAGACACTTGGCGGCAAACATGTCGAATTGGCTGATGAGGCCACCATCGAAAAGGTCACCGGCGCCAAAGTCGGATTTGCCGGCCCGGTGGGAATAGCGGATAAAGTCTCAAAAATGATTATCGACCACGCGGTCGCCGCGATGACAGTTAGTGTAACCGGCGCCAATAAGACCGATTACCATACAAAAAATGTTGTGCCGGGCAGAGATTTCCCCCTGCAAGGCCAAAATGTAACCGTCGCCGACATCCGCTATGCGGTCGAAGGCGACACGCACAACGGCAAAAAGCTGCTGTTTAAGAGAGGTATCGAAGTCGGCCAGGTCTTCAAGCTCGGCACCAAATATAGCAAAAAACTCGGCGCAAAATTTCTGGACCAAAATGGCAGAGAGAAACCGCCTCTTATGGGCTGCTATGGTATCGGCATAAATCGAATCCTGGCCTCAGCTATTGAACTGGGCAACGACCAGAACGGTATAATCTGGCCAATTACTATTGCTCCGTTTGAAGTGCTGATTACTTGCGTCAATCAGGACGACCAGGTCGTAGCTCAGACAGCCGAAAATATTTATCAGCAGCTACTGGACAAAGGCATCGACGTGCTGCTGGACGACCGTAATTTACGTGGCGGAGTGAAGTTCAAAGACGCCGACCTTATCGGCTTTCCCTTACGAGTTACAGTTGGCAAGAAATCTATCGCCGACGGAAATGTCGAAATCAAACAGCGCTCGCAAGCCCAAAGCCAAACAGTTCCTGTTGAAAAGGCTGCAGGTAAGACAATTAAGCTTGTCAATTCGTTAAAGGAACAGCTAAAAGTTTGACCGTCACCGTACCGGTGACGGCTAAACACACATTCAAAAGGAGAAAAACCTATGGACAACCTTAAACTTTCAAGACGAAGCTTTGTCCGCAATACTTCTCTGATGGCGGCAGGCACGCTTGCCGGCGCGCTAATCCCGAAGGCGCTCGGTGCAGCCGCTAATGTCGAACGCATCGTCAAAATTGGCCGAATCAACCAATCGGTCTGCCGGTGGTGTTATCGCCAGTTTTCGCTGGATGAACTGTGCACCATCGCCAAAAAGATGGGCCTAAAAGCAATCGACTTGCTTAGGCCGAACGACTTTCCAACGGTTAAAAAACACGGCCTGGTCTGCTCCATGATAAGTACACACAGTCTTAGAAAGGGTATGAACAACAAGGATAATCACGCTGAGTGCATCGCCAAGTTGCGCGAGAGCATCGACGCCGCCGCCGAGAGTGGTTTCCCAAACGTAATCAGCTTCTCCGGCAACAGAGACGGCATAGCCGATTGTCTCGGCATCGAAAACGCAGTCGAAGGCTTCAAACAAATCGTCGGATACGCTGAAAAGAAAAAGGTCAACATCTGCATCGAGTACCTCAACAGCAAAGTAAATCACAAAGGTTATATGTTTGATAATATGGCCTGGGGCGTTGAGGTGTGCAAAAGAGTCGGCTCCCAACGGCTCAAAATTCTATACGACATCTACCATGCTCAAATTATGGAAGGCGACATAATTCGAACCATTCGTGACAATACAGAATATATCGGCCATTACCATACAGGTGGCAACCCGGGTCGAAACGAGATCGACCAGACGCAGGAGCTATATTATCCAGCTATTATGCGCGCTATTGCTGATACTGGCTTTGCAGGCTACGTCGCGCACGAATTTATCCCGAAGGGCGAGCCCCTCGAGTCTCTGACCTACGCCGTGCGAATTTGCGATGTGTAAGAAAACCCGCCAATAAATTGGAAATTGGCAGGCTAAATATTTAACCCCGCCATTTATCGCGGGGTTCACAAAAATAAATGTGGGAATTAAAAGACCCAAAACCTGTAAAACTCATAATTGGCATTCTGGCAGCCGACCAAAAGTCGCTCTTCGCTGCGGTAGAGGCAATAGAAGATAAATTCGGCAAGGTTGACCTGGCAAGTGACGTATGGCCGTTCGAGGCAACCGATTATTATAAAGACCAGACCGGACCGAATATCTTAAGGCAATTCGTTAGTATCGAACGACTGATTGACCCGGCGAAACTTTCCAAAATAAAACATAAAACCAACAAGCTCGAACAAAAGTTAGCAGCCAGGTTGGCCCTTCCACTGCCCAGGCCGATAAACTTAGACCCCGGCATAATTGAGCCTTCCAAGCTCATCCTGGCTTCAACAAAAAACTATTCGCATCGTATATATATCGGCAGAAAAATGTATGCGGAAGTAACGCTTATTTTTGACAAAGGCTCGTGGCGTCCTCTTGTCTCTACCTATCCGGATTACAGACAGCAGTGTTATTTCGAGTTCTTCGAGAAGGTAAGGACCCAGTTATTGGAGCAGTTAAAAATCGAAGCACGGAAAAAAAAGGCCAAATCCCGACTTTTCGGTGTGCCAACCTCTTCGGAGTAGCGATGTTGACTATATCGGCAATTATTCTACTCGTCGGTTCATTTGCTCTGTCGGTTGTTTTAACAGCCCTTGTAAAAAACTTATCTGGGCGTGCTGGATTTGTTGCGCATCCAGCCACAGACAGATATCACCAAACTATCGTCCCCTTAGGAGGCGGTATCGCCATCTTTACCACACTGTTTATTCTCATCCTCGCTGGTACTATCGCGATAAAATTTCTACCCGGCTATCTCGATTCGCTTGCCGACACTGCCAATATTAACCCGGCTGATTTTTTAGGCAAAGTGGGCCAACTTCAGATTATATTACTCAGCACATCTGTTCTGTTTATGCTCGGCCTATGGGATGACAAAAAACATCTCGGCGCATTTGCCAAGCTCGTTGTTCAGTTCGCAGTTGCCGTAGCTTCTGCGTATTTAGCCGATGTTCGCGTTGAACTGTTTATCGAAAGCAGGGTCATTACTTCGCTGCTCTCAGCGGTGTGGATAGTGCTAATCATCAACGCCTTTAATTTTCTCGATAATATGGATGGTGCTGCTGCGGGTATTGCCGCCATCGCCAGCGGAATTTTATTCTCCGCTGCTGCTTTAGGCGGCCAGGTTTTTGTAGGCGGCCTGGCAGTTGTTTTTATAGGGGCATTGTTGGGCTTTCTGGTATTTAATTTCCCGCCCGCCAAAATCTTTATGGGCGACGCAGGCTCGCTGGTAGTAGGCTTCTTCGTAGCGCTTCTGACCCTGCGTACCGACTATTATCACCAGACACAAGGCGGACCCCGGCATCTCGTTTTTATGCCGCTTCTCGTTATGGCCGTGCCCCTCTATGACTTTATCAGCGTAACTCTGCTGCGAATAAGTCAGGGCAAAAGCCCACTGGTCGGTGACACCCAGCACTTCTCCCATCGATTGAAAAAGCACGGACTAACCGATACCCAAACAGTTCTAACATTATATCTGGCTACACTCTGTACGGGCCTGGGCGCAACCTTTCTCTATCAGGTCAACACCGCTGGTGCGGTTTTAATCTTTATTCAAACAATTATGATATTAGCTATTATCGCTGTCTTTGAAACTACCACTTAAAATGCTAAAAGCGGCGGTTAACTCAGATTTATGCAAAAGTAAAAGCCAAGTGATTTTTGAATACGTTTTGCTTGGCCTTTGTCTTTGTGTGATTGCACTTCGCAGCACCTTTACGGAAAGCCCCACGACCAGATCAGCCACTTTGCCGGGCAACATTGGCGACATTGTCTACAGCTTATCTGTCTCAGCCGTATTGATATTCTCTGTCATCTTTTGGTTTGTATGGAGCTCTCGCAATAATAGATTCATATATCGCTTCACTGGCATAGAGTTCGGCTTATGTCTGTTTGGGTTGTCTGCTATTGTCGCCGGCTTTGCCGCAGCAGATAAACGTCTGGCAATTACTCATGTCGTTATGCTTCTTGCTCCACCACTTATGGCGGTGCTGTTGGTACAAATATTGGATTCACCAGCAAGGATAAAGCTGGTCTTAGCGGTCATCGCTGCACTGGGCGTCGTCTCAGCCTATCAATGTGCCGAACAATTCTTCTTCAGCAACCAGATGATGATTGAGCAGTACGAGCAGGACCCAGAAACCTTGCTTGAACCGCTCGGCATAGAGTCTGGCACTTTTGCCCAATTTCTTTTTGAGCATCGGCTTTATACCAGAGGCGTGCGGGGCTTTTTTACCACGCGAAATTCCGCTGGTTCGTTTGCATTGATGGCGTCTTTTGCGGCTATCGCCTTATTTATTGACAAACTCAAAAATCGCGATGAAGGAAAACCCCACGTAAAACGTGGGGCTAAATATTTAGCCCCGCCTTTTAGGCGGGGTTATTCAAATCTGGCCTGCGGTGCAGCAGTAGCTATCGTCATCTTCGGCCTTATCCTCACCAAAAGCCGGGGCGCAATTCTCGGCTCGCTCTTTGCCGCAGGGCTATTTATTGCATATATCTGTTTTGGCAACCAGCTAAAAGCCCATAAAAAAACCATATTGATTGTTTGTTTACTGTTGCTCATCGCAGGTGGTTGGCTGGTTATCTGGTACGGATTGAAGCACCACCGACTACCCGGCGGCAGCGGCATGTTGGTCAGATGGCAATACTGGTACGCCTCAGCGAAGATGTACGTTGACCATCCACTAACGGGTGTCGGCCCAGGTAACTTCACTCATTTTTATCCGCACTACAAGCCCGCCGAGGCCCTGGAATCCGTTGCAGACCCACACAATTTTCTTCTTAGCATTCTAACTCAATACGGTCCGCTGGGCCTTGCCGGATTATTAGCGATGATTTTCATCCCATTATGGAGAGTGATTTTTTCTGCGTCTGTAAGTTCCGTGCGATTGGGTGGCAGCCTCAAAGCCGAAGGCTTTGGGGATGGTGGATGTGGGCAAAGCCATCCCCAAGCTGCGCTTGAGGCTGCCACCCGTCGGCGCGAACCAGGTTTCAGAACTCTGGCCATAATTTTCTTAATTGTCATATCGGCTGCCTTGCTGCTTATCAGGCCGATGATTATGCCGGCAGTACCTGCTGATACTTTGGACGTAATAATCTATGTCATATTGACATTATACGTTGCACCAGTCGCTGTTTTTTTCATCGGCTTTTTACTTCTAACAGCACCTTTAAAGACAATACGCGATACGCAATACGCAATACGAGATACGAGAACTGTTGCTATTCTTTTTTGCGCTGTCTTAGGGGTGCTGTTGCACAATCTGATAGACTTTGCCATTTTTGAGCCGGGTGTATTTACTACTTTCTGGGCAATAATAGCCTGCATAATCGCAAATCGCGATACGCAATACGCAATACGCAATACGCGATACGTGATAATCGCGGCAGGTGTTTTAATATTGATAGTCTTTGTTCGCCACGCCTGGTGGCCGGTGTACAAAAGCACCACTAAAATTCGGCAGGCCCAGCAGACTTTTTCTCTCGGACGATTAGCACATGCCCACGATTTGCTATCTGCTGCAGCCGAGGCCGACCGGCTGGACCCAACAGCCCTGAATTTGAATGGCCGACTTTATTTGCAACATTACAGCCAGACAGTCCGTAAGGACTCCACAGGAGCAGAAATACAATCAGAAGCCCACGTAAAACGTGGGACTAAATATTTAGCCCCCGGTTTTACCGGGGCTCTACTAAGAAAAGCAGAAAAGTGTTTTCTGCAAGCCATCCAGCGCAACCAGGCAGACTTCAAAAATTATGAGAAACTCAGCACTGTCTATGAACTGCTGGGCCAGACCAAAGAAGCCTATGACTGGTGCCTTAAGGCGACACAACTTTATCCCGGCTCAGGCCGACTGCGATTCAAACTGGCCCAAATAGCGGAGCAATTAGGTAAATCCGAAACCGCTATGGAGCAGTATAAAAAAGCAGTCGAGATTGAGGATAAGTATCGCCACCAATTCAAGATAATATATCCGCAGCGCCAGGAAATTGTCAGCCGACTCGGCGAAGAAAAATACCAATTCGCCAAAAAACGCCAGCAACTGCTACGCAGAAAACGCTAATTTTTTTCTGCTATAAGGCCTGCCTATAAAATCGCTTACAAATTTTTCTGCCTCCGGTTATAAAATTTTCTTTACAAAAGGGAAAGTAGGTTATATAAACAACAAACAATTATGAATTCAAATGGTTTTATAAAACTTATCCGTTCCGAGCAGACGGCTGAACTGCTTCATGAGCCGAACGCCTTTGCCTTACTTACGCTGATAGCACTGCGGGCAAAAAGAACTAACTCATTCAGCGTACATAACTTAAAGCCTGGACAGGCCCTTATCGGAGACCACGAAAGCATCGGCCTGACCGAAATGCAATACAGAACTGCAAAGAAAAAACTCCAAAAGTGGCAATTGGCAAGCTTCAAAACAACGAACAAAGGGACTATCGCAACCTTAATCGAC
>JBHIDV010000162.1:0-6620 GCA_046760285.1 Sedimentisphaerales bacterium | reverse complement strand
TCCAGAGCATCGATTTGCAATCCTTCCGGCACAAAACCAAGTTGACTGAGTAAGCTGAAGCTTTCACGGTCGATGTGTGAAGCTATGGCCAAGCCATCGAGGTGATGTATACTTTCAACAACTTCCTCGACACTCAACCCGGTAGCACCAATAAGCAGCTTGGTTTCCTGACCAATAATTGTGTCGTATTGAGAACAAAGTTCCTGCTGGCCGAAAAGTTCGGGGTTGTTTTCTCCGTGAAGGTTTCTGTCTACTAACTGCTGCATCTGTTGCAAATTTTCTTCTTCATCGAACAAACCGAGGATGTGAACCTCTTCTTTTGATGTAACTTCCATGCCGCCAATTACCGCTATGCCCTCTCGCTGGCCGGCTTGGCGAACCGCCGCCACGTTTCTGGTCGAGTTATGGTCACATATCCCAACAACATTCAATCCGAGCTTTTTAGCTTGTCTGACAATTGCCAGCGGAGTCATTTCTTTCTCGGCACATGGCGACAGGCATGTATGTAGGTGCAAATCTGCTCGAAATGCGGTAAACACACGGCTCACTTTATATGCCGATGTCATGTAGCTTACAAATAGTCTCAAATGCCGGCAGCATACTAACGAGAATCGGTACTTTCTCCTGTTGAGCTTTTTGAATCGTCTCCTGTTGTGGTTGACGGCCGGAAACTACAACCACAGCCGCAAGTTTGACAACCAGCGCAGCAGCGACAATATTTGGATGTATGTGCCACGTAACCCAGACGTTGCCTTGCTTTGCGTTGGCTATTACCGAGCTGATGAGGTCTCCCGAATAACCACCGATGACTTCGGTGTCAAGGCAGTCCTTTGCCGTTTTAATCTCAAGTTCAGCCTGTTGTGCCATTTCGTAAACTGTCATCTCATCTTTTCCTGAATAGCTATTCTCGCCTCTAACCGTGTGCCTTTGCCCACGACTGAGTCGAGATTGGTTTCATCGGCACATTCTTTGATATTGCATAAGCCCATGCCAGCCCCAAAACCGAGTTCTCTTACCCACTCGGCTGCCGTGGAGTAGCCGGGGGTCAGAGCCAATTGGATATCGGCAATGCCGGGACCGTTGTCTCTGGCTTCGATGGTAATCAGGTCAGGCTCAATCTTCGCCAGCAGTTGGCCACCATCCGTGTAGATTACTATGTTCATCTCTGCCTCATAAGCAATAATGGCAGCACGTCGGCGTATGCGGGGATGTATCTCTAAACGGCTGAGCGTCTTTTTCAGGCGGGTTGCTCCGGAGCCAGCTTCTTTGAAATCTTGGCCAACCACGCGATATTGAAATACCAGTGTGGTTCGGTCAGCAATGATGTCCTCGAAGATGTGGCTGGCCCGGTAGCGATGGATTTCCTCTTGCTGGTATCCGACCTCCAGCTTATGTAACAGTCCCGCTACGATGTCGCCCTTGGTTACGACGCCGACCAATTTGTCTCCGTCACGTTGGATGACTGGAAGGCGGCCATAGCCGTACTGGTCCAATTTACTCACGACTTGTACCAGCGGCTCGTCATCATAGATGGTCATCACGTCCTGTGTCATTCGCTCACCAGCCTTCGCTTCAGCAGGACCATTTGCCAACCAGTTGATAAAGTCTTCGATACTGATGATTCCTACAAGCTGGCCCTTTGAGACCACCGGCGTGCCGGAAATACGCTTGGAGCGCAGGACCTCGCGAAGCTCATTCATAGAGGTTTGCGGCGTAACAGTTACCACATTACGGGTCATTACCTCCCCCGCCTTCATTTCATAGACAAGCTCCTGGGTTCGTGTAAACCGTGCTTTCTTGCGCATCTACCGTTCTCCCACCTGGGAACAGCCTGGTAGGTCACGACTGTAAAGACGGCCACAGGATTCATACATCGGCAGATTAGTACGAAGCAATGGTATGCCTTTCTCTTTTGCTAACTCAAGCATTTCTTGTGGCGGTCGCTTGCCTCGGACGAAACAAACCGCCTTTATCTCTGCAATCTCGGCTGTGTGAATGACTTGTGGATGAGTCAGGCCGGTAAGCAACAGTGAGTCGGACTTGGTGAAAGCCAGAACATCACTCAGCAAATCCGCGCCACACGCCATTTTGATTTCGAGGGCTAAGTCCTCTTCACCAACCAGAATTTCAGCCTCTAATATCTCCTTAACCTCTTCCAGCGTCATAACCTTATCTTTAGTCTTTTCCATAAATACGTTAGAATCTAATCACATAGTCTAACAGCGCTGTGTACACTTCCTTATCACCGGTGGACGGCTTCGAAACCCAACCCTCTATTATCAGGTTTTTGGCGATATTGTCCCAAATTCCTGTCAGGCCCGTTTGTAGCGTCTTGTCGCCACCGGTCCGACGTCCCAGCTCATAAAGAAAGCCTGCGCTGAACAGCATGTCTTGCTTATCGTTGATGTGTACGGCGTCAGCTCTTAATTGCAGATTCCGATCAAGAAAAGGGAACGTCTTATCGACACCTGCAAAAAACGCCTCATTATGGGCCTGGGGAGCAAATCCAAAGTGCAGCCTGAGGGCCTTAACATCCAAGCTCGTGGCCACATACGGGAAAAAATACCCGTTGTGCTCGCGATTGTCGGAGAGGTCGTAAAATCCGATTACTCCCCTCCACGCATCCCCTTTTATGTCAAATGCATACTTGACCTGGCCCACAGCGTGGCTGTGCGTCACGTCATTAGCTTTCCAGTCAATCCCAACCTCTAAATCTTTGAGTGGACCATACTTGAACCCTATGAATTGTTGGGGATGCTCGCCGCCAGCAAAATTGCCCCAGCTTTGCAAAACTAAGACCTTCTCGGGGACAATATCTGTGGTCACAATATTGTTTAGACCAGAAGGCTTGCCCCATGTGTAATGGTTGATAAAAAGAATACAAAATACAACAAATAGCCAATGGTAAGTAGCGGAAGTCCGAATTTTTGCCGGGCACAATATAGCTCTCCTTTCTCCCATACATCTTATTAGGGTTCAACAAATAACAGCAAAAACTAATTCAAGCTCTCCTACAAACGGGCTCTCTCTTAATCCTATTTCGTCCAGGCACTTCCTTTCATTCGACCAATACCGCCTCGAACTTACAGGTTTCGAGGCAGACGCCGCACTTGATACATTTTTCTTCATCTATGATTTGTGGCTCTTTCGGCTTGCCGACGATAGCCTGCCCAGGACACTGTTTGTTACACGCCATACAGCCTGTGCACTTCTCTGGATCGACCCGGTAGTGGATCAGCGCCCGACAGACGCCAGCGGGACACCTCTTCTCGTTAATATGTATTTCATACTCGTCACGGAAATGGCGTAATGTGGTCAGCACGGGGTTCGGTGCTGTGCCGCCGAGAGCGCAAAGTGACGCATCTTTGACGGCCTCGGATAAGTCCTCCAGAAGTCTAATGTGCTCTGGTTTGCCTTTGCCGTTACAGATGTCGGTAACGATGTCATACATCGCGGCAATACCCTCACGACAGGTTGTGCATCTGCCGCAGGACTCATCGCGAGTGAAGTTCAGGAAATATTTGGCCATATCAACAATACAACTATTCTCGTCAACTACGATCATACCACCGGAGCCCATAATAGCGCCGGCTTCCTGCAGACGGTCATAATCCACAGGTAAGTCGAGTAACTCGGAGGGGATAAAACCTCCGGAAGGACCACCTGTCTGCACCGCCTTGAGTTTCTTTTCCTTTGGAATCCCTCCCCCGATATCATAGACTATCTGCCGCAAAGTTATCCCCATCGGCACTTCCACCAGTCCAGCGTTGTTAATATTGCCGGCCAGAGAAAAGACTTTTGTCCCTTTGCTCGTTTCTGTTCCAATCTCCGCGAACCATTTGGCCCCCCAGTTGATTATTACGGGCACATTTGCCCAGGTCTCTACGTTGTTGATGTTGGTCGGCTTACCCCAGAGCCCAGACTGAGCCGGAAAAGGAGGGCGGATTCTCGGCTCAGGATACCTGCCCTCAATAGAAGCTATCAAAGAGGTTTCCTCACCGCAGACGAAAGCTCCAGCTCCCCGGAAGACCGAGATATCGAAATTGAAGCCGGAACCAAAAATATCTTTTCCCAGAAGACCATACTCTCTGGCTTGGTCGATAGCTAAGGTCATCCGCTCTATGGCCAGTGGATATTCTATTCTTATATATATGTATCCATAGGAGCCTCCCATGGCATAGGCGCCAATAACCATTCCCTCGATAACAGAATGAGGGTCAGCTTCAATGATGCTTCGATCCATAAACGCCCCAGGGTCGCCCTCATCAGCATTACATATAATATACTTGGGAGTTTCTGTGGACTTGCGGCAAAATTCCCATTTCGAACCGGTGGGAAAACCTGCTCCGCCCCGGCCGCGAAGTCCGGAAGCCTTTAGCTCCTCAATCACTTGCTCAGGCGTCATCGAGGTAAGTACCTTAGCTAAGGCTTTATACCCATCCCGGGCAATGTATTCTTCAATCTTATCCGGGTCTATCACTCCGCGATTTCTCAGAGCAATTAATCTCTGGTTTTTGAAAAACGGAATGTCCTTCATCTTGGGGATGGGCATCTTCTCCCCGGCAGCAACGTACATTAAGGACTCAACCGGCCTTCCTTTAAGAAAATGTTCTTCAACCAGATGGGGGATATCTTTTTCTGTGAGCAGTTGATAAAAGATACCCTCAGGTTGGACGATGAGAATGGGCCCTTTTACACAAAGACCGCTGGCTCCGGTGGGAACTACCTGAACATCGTTCTGCAAACCCCGCTTTGATATCTCCGCTTCCAAGGCTTCTTTCACCCGCAGGGAACCGTTGGAGATACAGTTCGTACAGGTGCAAATCATAGCATTAGTTCGGTAAGCTTTCATTCTACATTATTATCCAGCTTACAATAGTCTCTCGCTTCCGGCAGCTAAAGCATATTCGTCTACTATCTGCCCATTGATAATGTGCCTGGAAAAAATTTCTTTGACTTTCTCTGCCGTTAAGTCTGCATATTTGACCGGAGGTTGATCCTGTAGTTCTACCGTCATCATCGGCTCGCGACTGCATAGGCCGGCACAACTGGAGGTTGTCACCATAACGTCTTTTATATCTCTATCTTCAATTTCGTCCAACAAGGCTTTCATAATAGCTCTGGCCCCGGCTGCTATCCCGCAGGTTCCCATATGTACTATGACCCGTACTCGGCCAGCACCTTCCCTTAAATTGATGGTCCTTCTTATCTTCTCCGTAATCCTATCCAAATCCTCCGGTTTTAGCTTCGCCATTCTGCCTTCCTTCCAACGCGGCTATTGCGTTTTTTGCTTATGAATCATTTTTATTTGTATTTTTCCAGTATTGCAGCGACTTTACTTTGATTCATATATCCGTATATATCTTCACCGACTGTTACCACCGGAGACTGACCACAGCAGCCCAGGCAAGAAACAGTTTCCAGGCTGAATTTCGAGTCCTGAGTGGTCCCGCCGACCCCGACATGCAGTTCTCTTTCCATAGCCTCCAGAATCTTCGCACCACCTTTAACGTAACAAGCCGTACCTAAGCAGACCTGGATAATATGCTCGCCTTTGGGATTCAGGCTGAAGGCATTATAGAAAGTAGCAATGCTGTAAATTCGGCTCAAGGGTATATCCAAGACAAGCGCGGTATGACGCAGAGCATCCTCAGGCAGGTATCTATAGTGGGCGTTGATATCCTGCAGAACCGAGATAACCGCCGCACGTTCAGCCTCACGCTCAGAGATGATTTGTCGAAGGGTCTGTCTATCTTGCTCGTCCAGTTGTACTTTGCCGAGTTCATCCACTTCTTCGAAATGTGCGATGTTCCGCACTGGACAGTTATTCGTGCAGGTTCCACAGCCGGTACACTTTTCCTCATTTATATAGCGAGGCCTCTTATTGACGGTCACCGTGAAATTACCTGCTTGACCGTCAATTTTTTGCAATTCCGCGTTCGTAATAATCTCGATGTTGGGGTGCCTGGCGGTATCTACCAGTTTGGGTGACAGCAGGCACATGGAACAATCATTAGTTGGGAAGGTCTTATCGAGTTGGGCCATTGCGCCGCCTATGCTGGGCTTGTCCTCTACAAGGTACACCTTGTAACCCATCTCGGCCAGGTCCAAAGAAGCCTGAATTCCGGCGACACCACCGCCCAGAACGAGCACAGCCCCTATCTTGCCATTGTTACTGTTCTTAACGCTCATATCCTGTGCCATTTGGTCTTCTCAAAAGCGATAGATACCGCTACGTGACGGCGTCCACCATTGAAACGATTTGTGCGGTTCGGAAATTCTTCAGTTCACAAGCCCCACTGGGACAGGCTGAAGCACATGCACCACAGCCCTGGCAGAGAACCTCCTCCACAATTGCCACATGCTTCTTTTCATCCATTTTCCGCGCATCGTATGCACATGCAGCGATACATAAACGACAACCGCTGCAGATTTCTTCATCCACTGAAGCAACGACTGGCTCAGAGCTAAGGTACTCGTTGGCGAAGAGATTGAGGACTTTGGCCGCGGCACAGCCAGCCTGAGCTACAGTATCGGGAATATCCTTAGGTGCCTGGCACGCCCCTGCCAGGAAGATACCGGCAGTGTTAGTCTCCACTGGACGCAGTTTGACATGTGCT
>JBHIDV010000161.1:0-6657 GCA_046760285.1 Sedimentisphaerales bacterium | reverse complement strand
CTCGAAATCGTTAGAGCTCAGCGCCGGGAGAAACTCACCTACGGGCAATTAAAAACCAGGGCGCTAAACTTTGCGTTATGGCTTATTCAAGCTGAAGGCACGAGGGTGGGTGATAAAGTTGCAATCCTGGGTAAGAACCGTGCGGACTGGGATGTTGCTCTTTGGGGGGTTATACTTGCCGGTGCAGCGGCCGTTCTTATCGACCCGGAAAGGCCGGTTGAAGGCCTGATAAATCATTTAGTTCATACCGACACTCGCCTGCTGATTATGGCTGACGATTATCAGGATGCCATTTCCCGCCAGCAGCTAAGAGAGTTTGCCGACCGCCAAGGCCTGGGACTTGTTGAGATGATCGATACGCCGTGTAAATGGCAAATAGCACATCGCGAATCGCAAATCGATACGCGATACGCAATACGCGATACGCAATACGACCAGCCTGCTTGCTGGGGACGGGTCAGTTCAGAATGCGCCGAGCTTTTGAGGCGAATTTCTGCCAGGATTAATGCAGATGATACCGCAGTAATTCTATGCACTTCCGGTACCACCGGCGACCCCCGAGAAGTGCAGCTAACTCACGCCAATCTTATAGCCAATATCCAAGGCTCGGTGGAAAGAGTAAAGATAACCGTTGAGGATAAGCTTGGGCATATCTTACCACCACATCATTCTTTTGGCCTTACCGTCGGCAAGCTGCTGCCTTTCTGTGTTGGTGCAACTAATATTTACACCAACAGATACCGTCAGATACCGGAGCTTATCAGGGACAAGGACATAACTATCTTTGTAGCGGTACCGGCAATTTTTACGGTCATCGCCAAGAATATTGAGGAAAGTCTGGCCAAACAGAAAAAAGAAAGATTGCTCGTTAACGTTCTCGATCGTTACTTGCCCAAATTTGTAGGCAAAAGAATTATTAGAAAGCAGGGCTGGGACAAACTTCGATTTTTCCTTTCAGGCTCAGCGCCGGTGCCTAAGTGGGTGCTGGAGGTTTTTTGGAGAAGGGGCTTGCTGCTGTACGAGGGCTATGGCACTACCGAGAACTCACCTGTTTATGGTTTTAATGACAGCCCAAAGAGATTAGGCTCTGTCGGAAAACCTATCTCTACATTGTCCGTTCAGATTGTCAATGAGAAAAACCAAATCCTGCCAGCCGGTGAAAAGGGAGAAATTTGTCTCGGCGGCCCGTGTATTATGAAAGGCTATTATAAAAATCCTCAAGCTACTGAGGCAGTTATCAGGATAGACAACGAAGGTATCCGCTGGTTGCATACCGGTGATTTAGGATACCTGGATGAGGAGGGGCACCTTTTCATAACCGGCAGAAAGAAATATCTGATTGTGCTGCCCGGTGGCAAAAACGTTAATCCTGAATTTGTTGAATCGGCACTCTCTGAAGCCAGATTCGTAAAAGAGATATTGGTGGTGCCTGGTTTGCGAAAGGACCCGTCTGGTGTAACACAAGAGGCCATCAGAGCAATTGTTCAGCCCGCCTGGGACGAGATAGAGAACCATACCAATCTTTCCTTTCCGGATATAGTAAAACAACCACAAGTGCTCAAGACTCTGGTTTGGCAAAGTATTAACGAATGTCAGCAAAAAAGCCGACAGTTATCTGTCTTTGAGAAGATATCATCTCATCATTTGGAAATAAAAATAGATGAGTTTCAGAAAACCTCAACCGGCAAAATCAAACGCGAAGCTTATATTAGGTTATGACATAAGGAGGACTACGAAATGTCAGAGAGACCAGAAACGTCACTTAGTCGTAAGAGCCAGCAGACGATTACACGTCGGCAATTTATTGCCGGTGCTGGTGCAGCTACTCTGTCGTTTACGGTGGTCAAGCCGGAGCTTGTCCACGGCTATAATGCCAACTCAAAGGTCAAGCTGGGTATGATTGGCTGTGGCGGGCGGGGCACGTGGATTGCCGAGCTGTTCCGGCAGCACGGCGGATACAACGTAGTGGCCGGCGCGGACTATTTCCAGGACAGAGTGGACAACTTAGGCAATAAGTTGAACATTCCAGCCGCCCGCCGGTACACTGGTCTGTTCGGCTATAAGAAACTTCTTGAGCATGTTGACGCCGTAGCCATCGAAAGCCCGCCATATTTCCATCCTGAACAGGCTGCAGCAGCAGTGGATGCTGGTTGTCATGTCTATATCGCCAAGCCGCTGGCTGTGGATGTGCCTGGATGTCACAGTATCGCTGAAAGCGGCAGAAAAGCGTCAGCTAAAAACCTGTGCTTTCTGGTCGATTTCCAGACCCGGGCCAATGACTTTTTTATTGAGGCGCTCAAACGCCTTCACGATGGTGCTATCGGTCGAATCGCCTTCGGTGAGGCCAGTTACCATGCCGGTGACCCCTTTAAAGGTAAGTACAAATACATGCAGGACGATCCCCACAATCCTGAGAATCGTTTGCGGGCCTGGGGATTAGACCGTGTGCTTTCCGGTGACATTATTACCGAGCAGAATATTCATACTCTCGACGTAATGAGCTGGATTATGGACGCTGAACCCGTTTATGCGGTCGGGACAGGCGGCAGAAAATTTCGCCCGGTCGGAACCTGCTGGGACCACTTTGTGGCGATGTTCCAATATCCGAACGACGTGGGTATTACCTTCAGCTCCCGACAGTCTGAAGGACACGGCACCCAGCCTGATGGAATCAGAAATCGAATGTTCGGCTCCAAAGGCGTGCTTGAGACCGAATATGGCGGCCAGGTCATCATCCGGGGAGAAAAATTTTATCGTGGTGGCCAAACCAGCGACATATACAAACAAGGTGCGGTCAACAATATTGCCACCTTCTATGAGAATATAACCAGCAAGCTCTTCGATAATCCGACGGTGGCGCCGAGCGTGCGCAGCAATCTTGTAACAATCCTTGGCCGAACCGCTGCGTATGAAGCCCGCAAAGTGACATGGGATGAGATTGTAAATAGTAAAGAGAAGCTGGACGCAAACCTTAAGGGTTTGAGGTCATAAGCAAAAAACCCCAAACAACGGTTTATTCTATGGAGGTGAACAAATGAAACACATACACATAACACGTCGGCAGATGCTGGCAGGAACTGCTCGTGCTGCTATTGGGCTTACACTAACTACTTCTTGCGCGCGCTTTGCTGAGCATCCTTGTACAGAGGTGCGTCGCGGCTTCAAAATCGGCGTCTGCGACTGGACCATAGGCAAAAGGGCTGACCCCGCTTCGTTTGAGGTAGCCAAGCGCATTGGGCTCGACGGTGTGCAGGTAGACTTTGGGCGCAGCCCGGATCAATTGCCGCTTTTCAGTCCAGAGTTACAAAAGAAAATTCTTACGGCGGCGAAGAAGCATGACATGGAGGTGGCGTCACTGGCTATGGGAGTTCTTAATCAAATCCCCTACAAGAGCGACCCGCGAGCCGAACGATGGGTTGAACAAGGCATCGACGTCTGCAAAGCGATGGGAACAAATGTAGTGCTGTTGGCCTTTTTCGGCAAAGGTGATTTGCGAAATGATAAAAAAGGCACCGATATCGTTGTCCAGCGACTCAAAAAGGTGGCGCCAAAAGCAGAAAAAGCTGGCGTTTTTCTTGGTATTGAATCCATGCTTAGTGCCGAGCAGCATATGGATATCGTTGACAGAGTCGGCTCGCCTGCGGTCAAGGTTTACTATGACGTGGGAAACTCGTACAAAGCAGGCTATGACATCTATGCCGAGATTCGTCTGCTGGGTAAACTACTCTGTGAGTTTCACGCCAAGGACCACGATGACCTCTATGGCAAAGGCTCCATCGATTTTCCTGCGGTTCGGCGGGCGATGGATGACGCCGGTTATCGCGGCTGGATACAAATCGAAGGCACAAAAACGCCGTTGGGAATGGAAGAAAGCTTCCGTTACGATGCTCAATACCTGCGCACGGTCTTTCCGCGCAGGGTATAAAATGTCGCTTTTTGCTTGTCGCTTATCGCAAATTGCAAATGGCGAGTGTTCCCAGCCGCGAAGGATGGCGGCTGCGGTTCCCGATAAGCGATTCGCGACAGGCGATAAGCGATTCGCGATTTGAGGAAAGGGTATATTATGAAACCGTACACAAAGTTTGCAATTTTTGTAGTGCTGATTTTTCCCATCGCATCGTTTGTGCTGGCAACGCCGCTGGACGATTACGTAGCCAGGCCGGACGCAAATTACCGCTACAGTCTTGAAAACACCATAAAGGGCGATGATTATACCGCTTATGTTCTGGAGATGATTTCGCAGTCCTGGCGCAACAAAATCGAAGTGGACCGGACAATCTGGCAGCACTGGCTGACTATAATCAAGCCCGACGAGGTCACCAGCAATAAGGCGCTTCTGTGGATAACTGGCGGAAGCAACGACCGTCCTGCTCCAACGTCGGTAGAATCGATGTTGGCCAACATAGCTATCCATACCAAGACCGTAGTTTCGGAGCTGCGGATGGTGCCGAATCAGCCTTTGGTCTTTCCCGATGGCGGCGGGCCCCGATATGAAGATGCGATTATCGCTTACACCTTCGATAAGTTCTGGTGGGTCGGCGATGCAAATTGGCCGTTGCTGCTGCCCATGGTCAAAAGTGCGGTGCGGGCAATGGATACAATTCAAGACTGTATGATTTCGGTCAGTAGAGGGCAGTTGAAAATAGATAAATTTGTTGTTTCCGGTGCCTCCAAGCGAGGCTGGACTACCTGGCTGACCGCTGCGGTCGATCCGCGGGTCATCGCCATTGCGCCGGTCGTTATCGACGTGCTCAATATGGATGAGCAAATGAAGCACCATTATAGCGCTTACGGATTCTATTCGGACGCTATACATGATTATGAGGATTTGAGGATTTTTGAAAGGCTGGGTACCGCGGAAGGTGCGGCCTTGATAAAGTTTGTCGACCCGTATGAGTATCGCCACCGGTATACGATGCCTAAGTTTATGATAAATGGGGCTGGCGACCAGTTCTTTTTGCCGGATGCAGCTCAATTTTATTTTCACGACCTGCCGGGCGAAAAATATCTTCGCTACGTCCCCAATGCAGACCACAGCCTGGATGGGTCCGATGCTGATAAAAGCCTGCTGATTTTCTATAATTCTATCCTGACCGGCGCGCCCAGGCCAAAATTCTCCTGGCGGGTCAGAAAGAACAGCATAATTGTTAAGCATAGAAAAGGCACGCTCAGACAGGTTAATCTCTGGCAGGCTACCAATCCGAAGGCTCGTGATTTTCGTCTTGAGACTATCGGCAAGGCCTGGAAAAGAACGCCTCTTACCCCCGAAAAGCCAGGTGTTTATGTCGCGCGGGTACAAGAGCCGGCCAAGGGCTGGACCGCCTTTTTTGTGGAGATGATTTACGACAGCGGCCTGCCCATCCCATACAAGTTTACCACGCAGGTGCACGTAGTGCCGGACACTCTGCCCTTTGCCCAATAGCAACGCCCGCGTTCTTTGTTTAACGGTTGCGATGCTGGTCTCGTCGAGCGTTGAACGTTCAACGTAACCGTGACGAGTTGCCCAACCGGTTGACAAGGCCCGAAATCTGCTGATTCTGGCTTGCGCTCTGATTGGCTTTGTTTTGGGTTTGTTTTCACCAAGTGTCCTTTTTGATTTTTTCTCATAATCCCTTGTTATAATTAAGTTTACATCCATTTGACTTTCCCGAAAATTGGCTTTGTTTTGCAAAAAATACGTCCGATTTGTAGAGGATTCTCGACAATTGTAGAAAAGGTTGGTTGGTACGTTAAAATGTGGTTTAGGTGTAGATTTTGCCCTGATTTTGCTGTTTTCTGTCATCTGTCTTCTGATTCATCCTTACCCTAATTTCCTAATTCTCCTATTTTAATTCCATTATTTTATCCTTCATAGTTCCTAAAAGACGAAGAATGGACCAGCATCAAGTATCCAGTATCATTATTAAGTTGTTAGATATATATTATACATTATTATTTGTTAATCGTAAATTAAATTTTTTGGAAATAGAATAACTTGCCACAGAGTCCACAGAGGTAAAAGAGAAAAATACGACGTTTAGCCCTGCCATTCATGGCAGGGTTCTTGTTTTCTTAGACACAGATTGACACTGATTTTATTGCCACAAAGAACACAGAGAAAATAACCAATCACCAATAACCAATCACCATTTTTAGATTGCTACCTTTAGGCTGTCGAGCAATAAGCTCACGCCATAAGATCAGATTCTCAAAATGCTACTTATAGTCTCGTAGACTTGCAACCATCCGGTGATCAATAATTGCCCCTATGAAGAACTCCAAAATACTTAAGAGATTTGCCCAAAGAGTGAGAGCTTTGCGCGTTGAAAACGGTTGGACCCAGGAAGAACTGGCTCGCCGTGCCGACCTACACAGAACATATATCGGAAGCATCGAGCGATACGAAAGAAACGTAAGTCTCTTGAATGTCGAGCGAATTGCAGCGGCCCTGAAAGTAGATGTCAAAGATCTGTTGTAGAGGAGGTACTGCTATCACTCTTTTGACGCAAAAGAAGATGTTTGCGAAACCATTCTTGAAATGGGCGGGGGGAAAGAGCCAGCTTTTGGATGAGATTGATTCTCGTTAGCCTTCTGAGTTAATGACTGGCCAAATTGATACGTATATTGAGCCATTTGTTGGTGGCGGGGCTGTATTTTTCCATTTATTTAATACAAGCC
>JBHIDV010000160.1:0-6694 GCA_046760285.1 Sedimentisphaerales bacterium | reverse complement strand
TCAAGCCGAACTGGTCCAGGGATGGCACAACCAGGTCCGCACAAAGTTCTTGCAACCAGGCGAGGCCGTCGATCACTCGTGCTTCGGACTTACCGGTCAGCAATCGCGCTATCTCATCGTAGCGAGCTAAAGCTGGTGAGTCGATCTGACGACTTTGCAAGGCCTGCACATTGGCCTGGCAAACAATCGGCAACAGCCGAGCACATATTACGCCGTGAGGTGCAGAAATCATGCCGCCCAGTGGCCCCGCAAAACCATGCACCGCTCCTAACTTCGCGTTAGCTAAAGCTAATCCGCTAAACAGACTCGCCAAAGCCATGTCATCACGAGCGTTCTTGTCACTGCCATCCCTTCGACTCCACTCAGAGCCTGCTCTGAGCTTGTCGAAGGGACAGGCTTCATAAGCTCGTCGCAAAGAGCGGCCAGCTCGCTTTAGCCCCTCGCGGCAGATACCATCGGTTAGCGGACTTGCCTTATTGGAAACGTATGCTTCTATGAGCTGGGTGAGCGCATCTAAGCCGGTGCTGGCGGTTACAGACGGCGGCATCGAATCAGTCAATGCAGGGTCAACCACCGCCACACGAGGCAGCATCAACGGGCTACGCATACTCACTTTGACTTTGTGTTTGGGCACGCCAATTACTGCATTGCGTGTGACCTCAGCACCCGTCCCCGCAGTGGTCGGAATCGCAATGTAAGGCAGAGGATTTTGTCTTATCGGCTGGCCATCGCCAACTACTTCCAGATACTCTTCGAGCTGGCCTTTATTGGTCAGCATCGCTGCGACTACTTTGCCTGTATCCAGGACGCTTCCGCCGCCGATACCAATGACCAAATCGACCTTTGCCTGACGGGCCTGCTGGAGGGCTTCTTTGAGTATGGTGGTGGTCGGCTCGCCCGGGACGCTAAATGTTACGTACTTGATTGAATGTTTGGCCAACTGTTCGAGCAGTGGCTCTGCCCGCCGGCCTGTTCGGCCAGTAATGACGAAAGCAAAACTTCCCAGCCCTGTTACTAAAGACCCAACTTCTTGAATTGTACCCCGGCCAAAAATTATGCGTGTAGCAGTCGCAAATTCAAATCTCATAATTGCTTATCGCTTGTTGCTAATCGCTTATCGCCATTTGCGATTAGCAATTTGCCTTTTGCGAGTAGTCCCAGCCCTGCTCATCAGTCCACAGGACGCCTTACGGTGGAAATACATTCGTATATTTTATGCTGGTGCGTGGTTCAGCCATCATATCGGCCACGGTGTCACGCCATTTTTGATAATGCGGTGTTTCTTTGTGCTTAGCAGGGTCATCCGCTGTACGATAAACCTCAACCAACACAAAACGCGTGGGGTCGTCTTGTTGCTGAATGACATCAAATCGGGCGACGCCAGGCTCCTGTATGCTGTTGCGTGCGTTGTCCAGCGTGGCGGCCCGAAAGGCCTCGACGTGGGCCGGCTTAACATGGGCGAAAACATGCACTATTAACATTATATTCTCCTTGCGGAAAGACCCCACGTAGAACGTGGGGCTAGGGACCCCACTTCGCGATGAATTGCGGGGACCCCAGCCGCAAAAAATGGCGGCTGGGAACCCGCGAAGTGGGAACCCCTAAATATTTATCCGTTCAGCACCCAACCCTTGCGGTAAGTTTTGCGTATGTACTGGTCGGCCTCGGGGCAGTTGGTGGCCTTGAGGTTTTTAGCGTCCCACTGAAGTTTCTTGCCTACGCGGTAGGCGACCAGAGCCAACAAATTGTGTTCGATTAGTGCGCCCGAGTAATCAAAGTTACAAAGGGTAGGCTTGCCTGTCTTGCAGCCGATGAGCCATTCCTGGTGGTGGCCGGGCGAAGGCGGAATCAAATCCTCGGGCTTAGGCGAGTTATAGTGGGTCATATCACCCTTGAGCATTAGTACCCGGTAGCCGTAGTCGGCAATCAGGAAGCCTTTGTCGCCGGTAAAGATAGCGCACCTGAACATCTCGTCACGGTTGAATATCTTCGATGGCATGCCGGGCTTTTTGCCGCCGTCATACCAGTAGACCTTGACAGCCGGGCGCCAGTCGTTGGCTGGGTGGTCCCAGTTCGCTATCAGCCATTGCGGGCAAGTGTCGGGATGGACGGGGGTACCTTTGGCCTCGCAGGTTGTGGGAAATCTCAGGTCAAGCGCCCAATACGCCATGTCTATCAGGTGGCTTCCCATGTCACCTATCTGCCCGCTGCCGAAGTCCCAGAAGCGGTTCCATTTGAGACAGCCTGCGATCTTTTCGGTTCTAAAATAGCCCGGATTATATGGGTGGAACGGCGATGGGCCAATCCACAGGTCCCAGTGGATGTGTTTCGGCACGGGTTTGACTTCCGGCAGGTAGTTGCCGCCTTCTGGCATTCTGCTGCACCAGACGCGAGCGTCCTTTACAGTACCGATTGCACCGTGCCGCACCAGTTCGACCATACGCCGGAAATTATCCGATGCATGTATCTGAGTGCCCATCTGTGTGGCGAGCTTACGCCTGTTTTTCAGGTATGTCTCGCGAACCACCCGGGCCTCGTGCACCGAATTGGCCAGTGGCTTTTCGCAGTAGACGTGCATGCCGCGATTCATCGCCCAGACATTGATAAAGGCATGCGTGTGGTCGGTGGTCGAGCAGAGGACAGCATCGATGTCCTTTTGCTCAAGGCATTTTCGCCAGTCGACGTATGTCTTGGCCTGGGGGAACTGCTTGGCCACCGCAGCAAGGTTCTGTTCATTCACATCACACAGCGCGACGATGTTTTCACTCTGAACTGCCTTGGTGTTGGCCCTTCCGCGTCCGCCGCAGCCGATGATGGCGATATTGAGTTTCTCGTTCGGCGAGTTACCAGCCTTGAGGATACCTGACTTCAGGACTACCAGTCCGGCTCCGGCTACCGCGCTTCGGTTTAGAAATGTACGACGATTGATTTTAGAACTCATAAGTCACCTCCTATAAAGTGCATATCTGCAAAATCCATGTACCGCTGCCAGTCGTACTCGGTCAGGTTATGTCTGCCCGAACGAATATGATAACCGATCGCTCCCTTTTGTACAGGTTTATTCAGGCCGGGCATCCGCTCGACGCCTAATCCACTCACCCCCAGCAGGCGATAAACAGGCTCGGCGTGTTTGCAGGCCAGGAATTCGCCACGTGGGTCAGCCCACAAATCTTTATCGGCGCTGGCTACATATACCAGACGCGGCGCCATCAGTGCAATAAGCTCATGCTGGTCGACCGGCAGGTCGTCTTCCCTGCCGTTGTATTTCTTGAAATTCTCACAGAACCAATGCGGAAAGCTTGTATTGATGCGCTGAACGGTTTCGCCGAACCGCCGTCGGCTTAGTGCTGCTCCGCCACAGCCGGAGTTATTAGAAATCACGATGGCAAACCGCTCATCCTGAGCTCCTGCCCAAAGGGCCGTCTTGCCCAAACGCGAGTGTCCCAGCACAATCACACGCTTGTGGTCGATGTCACGGTCCGTCTCAAAGTAGTCCATAGCTCGGCTCAATCCCCACGCCCACGCGCCGATAGCGCCCCAGGCATCGGCTGGGCGCCGGCTGCCAAAGAGCTTATCAAAGACTGCGTGTACTCCGTTCTTAAAGCCGTCGTAAAAATCCGGGTCGAGGTCACCATAATAAATCGTTGCCAGGCCATAGCCTCGCTGGAGAATCTTTTCGACGCCAAATCTTGAAGCGCTTCGGCCACGTGACTTTTCGGTCGCACGATTATTTATCACGCCAGGACTTCTCGGGCGCATCCAGCTTTGTGATAGTTTAATCGCTGGGTCAGGATGGATGGTATGGTTGCCGCCGAAATTCAAGATAACAAAGGTGGGGGCCGGCTTTTTGGCAGCATTGGGTAGGTAGATAAGGATGTCCATACTGGGTCCATCTTTCTTGCCGGTAAAGTTCACCGTCACCTGCTTACGCGTGGCCAAACCGCCCAGTGCCTTGTGCTCCAGATCGAAAACCTTGAAGGTCATATTTCGAGGCCGCCCTATTGGTAAGCGGCCATAGACATGGGTCCGGAAAAGCTCCAGTATTTCTGGCCGACACTTTGCCTTCCACATTTGAGCGTTAGTTACTTTTGTTCCATCTTGCATAATCAATGGATCGGGCAGAGTATATTTCGGGACTTTATCCTCATAATAATTGATCTGTGGACGTCGCTTGGTAAGCGAATCGGCCAGCTGGCTTGAAGCTTTCCAACCCTTGTCCTGGCTACTATTTAAAGCAAAGCCTTCGATATAGAAAAAAATGGTAATGACAACTGTCGGCAATGCTAAATTTAATTTACTGTTGCTCATACAAAACTCCTACTATATAATTTCTATCTGATGTGTCTTATTCAAACTGTTTACCAATCCTTTATGCGCGTGCGCAGTTTGTTAATTACTTTATCTTCATTGTCACCTTCATAGACCACGTATAACCTAAAGAGCTGGACATAATACTTAGCAAACTTTCCTACCAGACTATATTCTATGTCCCAGAATGATTCTGGTTCATCCTTTCCATCCTTGAAAATCCAGATTTCCTCTTCCTCTTCTTTATGTGCTCTTGCTCTAAACTCATGAGTATTTTGGCTGATTATCTCGGATGATTTGTACTTTCTTGGAGGTTCCATAATCGTTATTTTTGGGTCGCAGATTATAAACTGACCAAGCGGGATGTTAAATTCTTCACTCAATTTCTTAAGGCCATTTTTACATCTTTCCAAAAAGACCGTACCGTTGTTAGGTCTTTTTACCGGTTCCTCACATACCTGTACTTCTTTTAATAGCTTGGGTGGCCTGCGACTTTGTATTGAGCGTGCTAATGCCCTGATTACCTTATTTTCATCTTCGTCACCCTCATGATATACGGCCTTTTGGATGATGTTATCCACAAATGTATCTGTAAACTCGTATAGGTGATTCGAAGTTACTCTTTCAGTTACTGCCTTTCCATCTGGTGGAATATGGTATTTTTCAGCATGTTTGTCTCGCAGACGTCTCAACATTTGACGACACGCCTCTTCCATGCCGTAGATTGTTTTATGATAATAGACGACACGATATATGAAGAAACGGGCCAACAAAGAGTGCTCCACGGCAGGCAATGTTTTCTCCAAGAACCCGATAAATCTTTGAGGGCTTATCTTAAGATTATTGAGCAAATAATTTATATCAATATTTCCATAAGGGACGCCAGTGGCTTGTGAGTCACGAAGTAGATAATCCAGCCGATCGATGTCGAGGCTGCTGCGAATTAGTTTGCTCAATTGAGGGTCTGCGGTTGTAGCTCGTGTAAAAATGTCCGTTACCGTCTTGGCACGTGTCTTGCCCCCAATGGCTTTGAGTAAATCTTTCTGGCACGTAACAATATGCTCTCCAACTTCCTCATGCTCCGGATATGCACTTTTTCGCGCATCGATGCGTTTTCGAGGATGTTCCGATTCTCCGACAAACTCTTCTGTTAGCTTGACTCGGTCAAGCTTCTCCATCAGATGTGAATATGGGTAGTGGCCAATATCGTGAAGAAGGGCCGCCAGTCGAAGATTCTCTCTCTGTTCATCAGACAGAACAACTTTGTTTTTTTTAGCCGCTTCGAGGATCCTTAACATTGTTTTCAAAGCACCAATACTGTGGGCAAACCTGGTGTGTGTAGCACTGGGGTACACCATTTGTGCCATCGCCAATTGCTTTAGGTGACGTAAGCGTTGAAAGGAAGGAGTATCAATGACATCCACTTCACGTTGGGTAAGGTGGATGTCCCCGTGGATAGAATCAACAATAAGTTTTCCGGATCCGCTATCCTGTGAGGAGTCCATACTCCTTGAGATCCCTCATTGCTTTCTCGACCTCTTGCTTAGTAAAGTTCTTGCTGAACTTCTTCAAAACGGCCGTTATCTCTGCTGAGCTGTTATTTCGGACTTGCTGTCGTGTTAGTAAGAAATGAACCGATGCGAGCAACTCGAGTTTTCTGCTTTTACCTTGTTCCTTAGCCTCTCCAATTAGTCCTTTTAGTCTATCGAGAAGCTTTTGCGAAACCTCGTCTAAAACCCAACCTTTAGACTCGTCGATACCCTTTTCCAATTCCCATACGATGGTATATGCGTCCCGCGTCAGAGAGGGACAATATGGACCGTATAGATACCACTGATAGTAATAGCCCAGGTGTACACCAATCGCTTGTGCTAAATAAACCGCCTTTTGGAGTATCAATCGGTCATCAAATGTATCAATCTTAAAAGGTAGTCCTAAACCTTCGACGGTAAGCTTTAAGGCAATTTGTTGGCGATCCATAGGCCGTCTCCACAAAAAGAATGCCTCTTTGAATCTCTCTTATACTATGTATAATATCTTTTTCACATAGGCGAATCAACGTTACTATATTATTTTTTCTAAAATAATTTGCAACTGTCGAGCAGAAAGTTTACAGGCCCGTCGTTAATACTACTTACCTGCATATACTCGCCGAAAGCACCCTTTTGGACAACAACACCTTGCTTGGCGATTAGCTCGATTACCTTTTCGTAAAGCCTTTGTGCCAATCCCGGCTCGGCTGCGGCATCGAAACTCGGCCTGCGCCCCTTTCTGCAGTCGCCATGAAGCGTAAAATTACTGACCAGCAGAATCTCGCCGCCAACATCGAGCAGGCTGCGATTCATCTTGCCAGCTTCGTCTTCAAATATCCGCAGATTTACCAGCT
>JBHIDV010000159.1:0-6708 GCA_046760285.1 Sedimentisphaerales bacterium | reverse complement strand
GACACCACCGCCCAGAACCATCACTGCCCCAATTCTATCGCTATTTCCTAATTTTTTACCCATTACCACCTAAGTCATACAAGTGTTTTACCATTTTTCTTGTTGAAGCCTGCAGTTTAACCATGTTTTTTGCTTGTCAGTTAACTTACCAACATGCGCCTCTATCCATCTTATATCCCCGCTTACCAATGCTGCTGCTTCTTCCCACGTTAAATCGTATTCTCTGAGTGCTTCCGAACCGTGGTCTGTTAATTCTGCTATGAAATTGTAATCGTCTCCAGCTCTATCCAGAACCGCTAATACTGATTCCCTGCTCACTTCTACTCCTCATTCTTACCGGCCAACTTAATTTTTTCTACGCGAGCTGCACAGACCTTATACTCTGGAATCTTTGCCCGCGGGTCGAGCGCAGGATTGGTGAGTACATTAGCAGCACTTTCAACAAAATGAAAAGGAATAAAGATAATTCCTCTATTGACCTTGTCAGTCAGTTTTGCTTTAATTTTTATTTTTCCTCTGCGAGAAAACACTTGAACAATCTCACCATCTATAATTCCTAATTCCTTGACGTCTAAGGGATTTATTTCTACAAAACCTTCGTTGATCTCTCGGACAAGGGCAGGGGAAATTCTACTCATACTTCCAGTATGAAAGTGAAACGTGATTCGTCCCGTGCTTAAGATAAAGGGGTAATCTTGATCGGGTAATTCAGCCGGCTGGGCAAACTCAACAGGAGTAAATAAACCTCGTCCTTTGGTAAAACTTTCTTTATGCATGTATTCAGTCCCCGGATCATCAACCGACCTACACGGCCATTGAAGACTGTTTGCTTCCAAACGCTCGTAATTCATGCCTTGATAAATTGGAGTTAATTGGGCAATTTCGGTAAATAGTTCTTCTGGCTGGGAATAGTTAAATTCCTTGCTTCCCAGCCTTTTCGCTAAGAGGCAAATTATTTCCCAGTCTTGTTTTGCTTGCCCGGGCGGGTCGATAGCTTTTCTTACCTTTTGTACCCTTCTATCAGTAGCAGTAAAACTGCCTTCTTTCTCAGCGAAACTCGTTGCTGGAAAAACCACATCGGCAAGTTGCGCTGTCTCAGTCAGGAAAATATCCTGAACCGCCAAGAATTTGAGATTATTCAATGCCTTTTTCACCTGATTGATATCTGGGTCTGAGACCGCTGGATTCTCACCCATTATATACATCGCTTTAATATCACCGGAAAAAGCGGCGTCCATCATCTCTACCACTGTCAAGCCAGGATTGACGGGCAATTTAGTCTGCCAAGCTTCTTCAAACTTGTTGCGGTATTTCTCATCAGAGACCCCCTGATAACCAGAATAAACATTAGGAAGAGCACCCATATCACACGCACCTTGAACATTCTGCTGTCCTCTTAATGGATTCACCCCGCTTGCTTCTTTGCCGACATTTCCTGTAAGCATAGCCAGGTTCGCTAAAGAAAGAACATTATCTGTCCCGGTAGTGTGCTGGGTAATACCCATTGAAAATATTATAGAAGCGGTTCTCGCGGTAGCATAGATTCTCGCTGCTTTAATCAAATCTTCTCTACATATCCCGGTAATCTTCTCTACCCTTTCCGGTGAGTACTCCATCACCGCTTCTTTAAATTTTTCATATCCTTCCGTCCTCTGCTTAATGAATGCCTTATCCTCCAAACCTTCCTTTATAATAACGTTCATCATTCCGTTAATCCACATCACGTCCGTACCTGGTCTCGGTCTCAAATGTATATCAGACACGTAGGACATTTGTATTTTTCGTGGATCAACCAAAATGATTCTCGCCCCCTTTTCCTTAGCCTTAAAGATTCTTGTCGCCACAAGGGGATGCTGCTCAGTTGTATTAGAACCGGTTATTAAAATACAGTCAGCCTTTTCTATCTCAGGTATAGAATTCGTCATCGCCCCACTACCAAAAGCAGTGGCTAAGCCGACCACAGTAGAGGCATGACAAAGTCGGGCACAATGGTCAATATTATTTGTTCCTAAAACTACTCTACTGAATTTCATCATCAAAAAGTTTTCTTCATTAGTACATTTCGCTGAACTTAAAACTCCTATACTATCAGGTCCATACTTTTTTTTAATCTCATTTAAGCGTCCAGCGACTACATCCAGTGCTTCGTCCCAGCGTACTTTTTGAAACCTTCCTGATTTTGAGCGTATCATAGGACTAACAAGTCTTTTCTCGTTATGGACAAATTGGTGAGCGTTCCAACCTTTTAAACAGAGTTTTCCTCTACTTATAGGGTGTGTTCTGTCGGGTAGAGTACCAACAAGTTTATCGTCCAAGACTTCAAGCAGCGTGCCACAGCCGCAGCCACACCAGACACATATTGTTGGAACTGTTTTATAATTCATAAAAATCAGCACTGACTAAAACATTTTTTAGACCGGCCCCTTCACCAGGATAACTTAATGGATTTTTTTCTTCTGTATTCATACCTGGGATATAATCAAACAACTTTCTAACTTCTTCATAAACTTTTTTATACAGAGACCGTAAGGGAATGTTAGAAGGACAGGTATCTTCACACATCCCACAGTCTACGCATTTTCCAGCCAAACAAATCGCCCGAATAAGCTGAAAAACAGGAAATTCAGGAGGTATTTCACCCAGAGCAATAAGATTCTTATCTTCAAGAGAACATCTTTCACAGAAACATAGAGGGCATATGTTCCGGCAACCATAACATTTCATGCATCGGGAAAACTTCGATAGCCAGTATCTCAATCTTTCTTTCTCTGGCATTTTCTCCAAATCTTCTATTCTTTTTCTGTTCTCTGTCCGTTCTATCTTGTCTCCGACGACCCATTGTGAAGGATACGGTTTTTCACAATCACATTTATCAGCAAGTTCAGATGTGCATGCCACGCCCAGTGGAACTATCTGTTGGATGTTGATCTGGTGATACTTGTGAAGCTCAACCAAAGCTCTTTCATCACAACCACGAACCATTAACCCAAAACTCTGCGCGGGATATTTATTAATGAGTCTTAATATTATCCCGGCAAGCGGATATCTTTCATCTGTTACAACAAGTGAATCCAAACTGTCAATGTCATCCTTAGTAAAAAGATGGGGGCAGGAACAGCCATTTACCAGTTTGATCCCTAGAAAGCCCGAAATTCCCCCTTTAGTTAATAATTCCTTAACCTTCTGTTTCATTCGCTCAACGGTGACGGCCCGATTGTGCGCAATCGATTAGTAAATTCTGTAACTATCTGAGTAAATTTTGTTGCTTCATCAGCAGAAATCCATTCTAACCTTAACCTTTCTGAAGAAAGTCCAATAAAATCCAACATTTCCTTAACTACAGCAGTTCTTTTTAAAGTTAAATAGTTCCCTTTCAGATAATGGCAACTACCCAAATGACAACCTGCAATCAAAACTCCATCAGCACCTTTCTGAAATGCTTTCAAAATATAATGGGGAGATACAGCACTTGTACACATTACCCGCACAGGTATCAGGTTGGCTGGATATCGCATCCGACTGGTACCGGCTAAGTCTGCTGCAACGTAGGAACACCAGTTACATAAAAACCCAATTATCTTGGGCTCAAATTTATTTTCCTCAAACATACTAAAGCACTACTTCAATCATTGATAATATTTGTCCTTTAGTAAAATTCTTAAGTTCCGTAGCCCCATTTGGACAGATTGCTGCACAGGCACCACAACCCTGACAGAGTACCTCTTTTACAGTAGATATCTTTTTCCTCTCATCGATTTCTCTTGCTTCGTAAGAACAAGCATCAACACAAAGACCGCAACCACTGCAAATCTCCTCATCCACTGAGGCAACAACAGGCTCTGAGCTAAGATACTCGTTGGCAAATAGATTAAGCACCTTGGCTGCAGCGCAACCGGCCTGGGCTACAGTATCAGGGATGTCCTTGGGAGCCTGACAAGCCCCCGCTAAGAAGATTCCAGCCGTATTTGTTTCCACCGGACGAAGCTTGACATGCGCCTCAGCAAGGAACTTGTTTTCATCGTAACTTATGCGAAGCTTCCTGGCCAGCTCCTCCACACCTGGGGGCGCAACTATTGCACAGGCCAGAACCACCATATCCGCAGGGATCTCAATCTGTGTCCCAGAGAGTGTATCGGTCCCGCGAACGACCAGTTTCTTTCCTCGCGGGTAGATTTTGGAGACGCGACCACGTAAGTAAACAGCCCCTTCCTCAGTCATAGCCTGCTTAACAAACTCTTCATACTTTTTCCCGCCCGCTCGCACGTCCATATAGAAAACATACGCCTGCCCGTCGTGCACACGATGCTTAAATAGCCGCGTATGTTTGGCCGTGTACATGCAGCAAATCTTCGAGCAGTAGGCAATACCCTTGGACTCATCGCGTGACCCCACGCACTGGATAAAAACAACTTCTTTGGGTATCTGGCCATCAGAGGGCCTTCTGATCTCACCTGTGGTCGGGCCCGCCGCCGAGAGCATTCTTTCGAGCTGAAGCCCGTCAATAACATCCGGATATTTACCGTAACCGTATTCGCCGTACACATCCTTGGATAAAAGTTCATAGCCCGTCGCAACAACGATGGCTCCAACCTTCTCGGTGATAATCTCGTCCTCTTGGTCGAACACAATGGCGTCAGCCTGACAAAACTTCTGACAGACTTTACACTTGCCCGTGCGATAATAGCGGCAGTTCTCCTTGTCAATTGTTGCCACGTTTGGGACCGCCTGCGCGAAGGGGATGTAAATTGCTTTACGCGTCGTCAAACCACGGTCGAATTCGCTCGAAACCTTTGTAGGACATTTCTCTGAACAAAGCCCGCAGCCGGTACATTTGCTCTCATCAACTGAACGGGCCTTCTTACGAATCCTCACTTCGAAGTTGCCTACTGAGCCAGTTATTTCCTCTATTTCTGAGTAGGCAAGTATTCTGACTTTGTCAGATTGTGCTACCTCTACAACCTTGGGCGTGAAAATGCAGCTTGCGCAATCGAGTGTGGGAAACGTCTCGCCGAGCTGTGCCATATGGCCACCGATACAGGGATATCTATCCAGCAGCAGCACTTCATGCCCACCGTTGGCGATGTCCAAGGCGGTTTGGATGCCAGCTATTCCCGCCCCAATAACCAGCGCCCGCCGGGTAATGGGGAGCGTAGTAATCTCTAATTTACTATTGCCCTTTACCTTTTCTAAGATAGTACGCACGATTTCAAGGGCCTTGTCCGTAGCCTGTTCGCGGTCTTCGTGCACCCAGGAGCACTGCTCCCGGATATTTGCCATTTCACATAAAAACGGGTTTAGCCCGCCCTTTTCAGTAGCACGCCGGAAAGTAACTTCGTGCATTCTGGGACTGCATGAGGCCACAATCAGACGGTTTAACCTGTGCTCTCTAATGGCGTCGATAATCATCTGCTGGCCGGGAGTAGAGCAAACATACGTGTAATGTGTGGCGAAAACAACACCGGGCTCCTTGGAAATCTCAGCCGCGACTTGCTCGACATCCACTGTTTTGGCTATGTTAATCCCACAATGACAGACGAAAACGCCCACGCGTCTGTCGTCCGTCGTCTGACGTCCGTCGTCCGACGAGTCACGAGGGACGAGGGACGAGGGACGAACTGCAGATGTTACATCCATACTCATTTGACCCCTTTCGTAGCCAGGAGCTCCTCACAGTTTACAGGGGTTCCCCAAACGCGAAAGAATGCGTTTGGGGGCCCCTACAAACGACCGTCCAATCCCCAGTTGGTCCTTTTCTGAACCAAATGCCATACCCAGCAGTTGTGTGAAATAGAAAATAGGGATTTCGTACCTGACGCCAAGTTTTTTAGCAATGTCGCCCTGTCGCATATCGAGGTTGGCATGACATAGTGGACAAGCCACGCTGATGCAGTCCGCATCGGCTTCCTTGGCCATTTGCAGGATGTCTGCCGCAAGCCTCAGCACAATCTCTGTGCGGGTCAGAGCAAAAGTGGCGCCACAACATTCTGTTTTATAAGGCCAGGTAATGGTCTCCATTCCTGCCGCTCTGAGCAGGTCATCCATAAAATGAGGGTCTTCTGGGTCATCGAGATTTGTAATCTTAGGTGGGCGGGTAAGAAGACAGCCATAGTAACATGCGACCTTCAGACCAAGGTCACGTTGCTTAGCCTCGGCGATTTTTTCCACCCCTACATCCTGAGTTAGAACCTCAATCAAATGTCGCACCTTTACGCTGTCGGCCTGCTCAACGGGCATCATCTCAGCTATTTTTGTCCGTAGATCGTTCTTTTGGCGGATATTTCTCTGGGCAAATTTGAACCGGCTAAAGCAGGCTGAGCAGCAGACAAGGACTTGCTCTGCAACGCTCTTTGCGGCGAGAATGTTTTTTATCGGCAGGGCTGTTGCTAAAAGTTCATCGGTGCAGTGCGCAGGTGTCGAGCCGCAGCAGCTCCAGCTTGGTACCTCCACCAGCTCGACTCCAAGTACCTCAGCTACCGCCAATGTCGACTCATTATAGTCCAGCGCCGTGGCGTGAAGCGAGCATCCAGGATAATACGCGTATTTCATTAACTTTTCCCGACTAACCTTGGTCTTTTTGCGGTGCAAGCTTCTCCACCTGCAGCGATGATTCGATTCTTTTAATGTCCTTAAAAACTGGGTTTGCTGTCTTCCTTCCTGTGAAACTCGGCCATAGTTTTAGCCGACCTTTGAACAGCAGCTTCGGTGCTT
>JBHIDV010000158.1:0-6714 GCA_046760285.1 Sedimentisphaerales bacterium | reverse complement strand
ATATATGACTCCTGCCGAAGTACAAATTCCATCTGACGATCATAGTTCAATATACTATCACGCAAAAAAGGAGGGCGTGGTAGAACATCTGCAGGGTCAAAACCAGGATTAGTTAAGTCAATCGACTTTACAAACCGGTTGCACTCTATAAAGTGGGAAATCGCCTCTTCACAGGTAACATTTTCCTTAAGAATCTGATGCCTGCCTGACAGGGCGTCTCCCATGAATCCGCTCCAATAAATAGCGTCTTTACCAAATCTTTTATGAATCAAGCGACGATAAAATGCATCAAAAATCCAGGCTCTCGTCTCCATCTCTCTGGCGGTTTCTTCCAAAGTGTCCTGTTCTATTTTGACCTGTGTCAGATCAAAACTTTTATGTCGCACACCTACCTGTCTCGCCACAGCACAGCCAATATCATAATCGAATGTTCCTGGCGTCCCAAAGGTAACGGCTGTAATCCGGTCTTTCAAGCCAGCCACCAGCAACCCTCCGAGTATAGTCCTGGAATCCAAACCGCCGCTCAAAGGCACTATATGTTCGCCATTTCCCACATTCGTAAAAATTGACTGGAGTGCACGCACCCCATTTTTTATGAGATCCTTTTCTGTATCGTCTTTAGACAATGGGGAGTTACCGTTCCTGGAAGCCAATGCCCAGACCTTAGTATCCAATGTGGACGGTATCTTGGGGCAATAGCCAAAAAACAGAAAAGAGCTAATATTGCTTCTATCGAACATACCTAAGCAGCTTTGCTAACCTGCTTTTAATAAATCTTGAGCAGCCAGCAGACATAGTCGGTCCAGCCTTTATGGGCCTTGCTACTAATACCTTTTGCCAGATGCGAGTGTGTGTTTGATTTGCTTGCTGCCAGCTGTGCATCCGTGGTAAAACTCTTGGAAATATTAGGTAGACCAAAGACAACGCTCGTACCAGGTACAAGGAGTTGCCAGCTAACTTCCTCACCCACCGTTTCTCCACTATGAACCATGTCGTCAAAGTGTTTGTTGATAACACGAGCTACCGACAAAAGATTTCCTCGCCTTCAGCTGAGCAGCACCTATGTATTTTGGTGCCCTGATTTTTAGTAAGAACGAGTTGATGATCAATTGTATTACAAAGTACAGCATGGAAGAGACTATACCGCCCCAAATGCCGTACAAGGGGATAAGTACTGCATAGAGAAAAACTACGCTGATTATCGAAATAACTTTGCTCAAATTGATTTCAGCATTTAGATGATATTTGACCATAAAATTCTGTATCAATAAATGAAGGAAAAAGAACGGAATAACTGTCAGGTAGACACGAGTAAAGGTAACCAGTTCCAAATATTCCTGGCCATATAGCAGAAGAATGATATATTTAATCACTGGGTACAAAATAACTGGTATCAAAAATGATAAGAGGAAGAATTTGTAAAAGTACTGGATAGTAATCTGTTCTGACTTGAATAATTTCGGTAGTAAGGTATCCACAGTGCTTCTTATTACCTTGAAAAACATCCCTCCAATTCTCATTACCAAGCAATACATAGCTACCACATCAATCGGAAGTAACGCCGCAATCAAAATGACATCTACCTGACCAAATATCTGCGAAGACAGATCCATTATTGTTAATGCATAACCTTGCCTTTTCCATTGGGGATCTAATTCGCTTTTTCTTAGCGCGCTCAGAGATTTAAAGTGATAAAGGATATCAAAGCCACTATTGACCAGAAAGTAGGCGAGGAGTATAAGGATCAAATTCTTGGTGAGCACGATTGCCGCTATCACGCCAATAAGATTTATGGCAAGCTTTATCGAATTATAGATAAACAGTTTTCTAAAGTCAGACTTCGCTTTCAAAAATACCGTCCAATTGTGCAGGCTAGTCACAAAGGGAAAGAACAAAGCACAAGCGATTAAACTTATTCCTAATATCTTCGCTCTGAACAGATAAAAGAAAACACCTGTTGTTATTATCAGTGGGATGCCAAGCAAACTCCACATAAAACTGAACTCAGTTGCTTTTCGATAAACACAGTCATAACCTTGAGAAATAGCTCTGAATATCACAGTTCCTACACCAGAGATCGAAATGATTGAGAATAAGCTAAATATAGCTATTACGAACGCATAGTGCCCATAGAGCTCTTTGCTACCAAACCGGGTGAATACTACAGAGATGATAACGGCGGAAACTGTAAGGAGTCCCTGATTTAGATTTGACCAAAACACGTTGAGCGCATAAGGCTTAGCCCAGTTTATAGAGTTCGTGACTTTTTTCATTCAGGATCGCTTTGCCTGCTTGAACCAGATGACAAACCTATTCCTTTTTTTAACAGGTCAATTATGCAATGCTCATCGATCAATCGGCCAAACAGCGCTGCTCGGTGGCCTGCGGACTCAAGGGAGCCACTAATATTGACATCAGCCTCAATATTTAATGGTGAGTTGGTACCTGGGCCACGAATAGGAATTTTCATCTTTAGCGTTTTGGGTCGGTCAGCTTTGTTGCCGTCTCTTTGCCAGGTTAATGCATGATGTGGATTATTACCGTTTTTCAAAGGCAGCCTTAGTTTGCTAAAACCAAGCTGCTGGGCAGCAGTGCAGACCGCCTGCCACCACTGCTCAAAAGTCTTGGCCTGGCGAAAATAAAGTTCAACCTTTTCAAAGCATTCTGTTTCTTGCCGCCTCTCTCGAGCTATCTTGTACTTTCTGCCAAGAGCAGCAACGGCTTCCTGGAGCCGAACCGAGCTAACCACACGGAAAAGAAGCAATAACAACAATAAAATACAGCCGAAAATGACAAGAGTATTAATATCGTGGGTGGCCATCATAAACATTCCCAGCCCTGCGGTAAGCAGAGTCACAACATATGCTAATATGACCGCCTGCCGCTGGCCAAGGCCCATATCGAGCAGTTTGTGATGGAAATGCTGACGGTCGGGGGAAAATAATGACCTACGTTCCAGAAAACGACGCAATATTGCAGATAATGTGTCGAATACCGGGATGCCTAAAGCAAGTAATGGTAAGGCCAGACCCACCAACGTGGGAGACTTAGTTGAACACATCACACTCGAAGTGGAGATGGTGAAACCTATGAACAGGCTACCACTGTCACCCATGAAGATCTTTGCTGGGTTAAAGTTATAGAACAAAAAGCCGGTTAGACTACCCAGCAAAGCAAGCATTATTATGGCCATGACTATTTGGCCACTATAGATAGCGAATATTGCTATGACTGCGCAGGCCACTGCTGAAATACCTGCTGCCAGGCCGTCCAAGCCATCACTGAGATTTACTGCGTTAGTGATGCCTGTAATCCATAGTATAGTCAGCGGCCAAGAGAACCAGCCAAAGTCGATTCTGAGCCAGTCGGCAATGGCCACTGACTTTATGCGAATGCCGATAGCACAAACTGCAAAAGCAGCAATCAGCTCGACATAAAACTTTATACGCGCTCGCAGGCCTTTAATGTCGTCAATTAGACCAACAATGAATATAAATGTGGCCGCAGAAAACATTACGATTAGTCCGGGCAGGGTATTCCGGTTGGTCTCGCTAATAACATTGGGCAAGAACAAAAGAGGTACCATAAGACACATTGCTGATGCAAAGATAGCCACGCCACCGATGCGAGCAATAGACCTGGAATGGACCTTCCGAATATCGGCTGCGTCAACGGCTTTTAAATGCCGCGCTATAAGAATTACCAGTGGTGTAATTGCTAATGCAAGTAAAGTGGAGCCCAGATATATGGTTGCATAGGTTTTCATATTTAAGTCTTAGCCTTCAAGTTCAACGTTTGTCTTTGAGACCCGGCGCTTACGCTTCGGGCTCAAACCATTCGTCGCTCGTCCCTCGTTCCTTGTTATTCTGAACATACTCCGTCCCCGTTGGTACACAGACAAGCGATTTTCCGCTTTCAAGTTTTAGCATCCTGCGTTTGCCTCTTAATCTTCAATGAAACAATGTCCCTTTGTTTTCAACCAGAGCAGGGTGTTAAGGCATGGCGCTTTCTTTGCCTAAAGCGTCCGGCTGCTGGCCCTTAGCTTTAAGCAAATCTGTCACTTTGATTTGTATCTTCTCTGCAACATCTTTATGCTTTTGGGTATCGGCCAAGATGTTCGCTATGTAGCTTAACCGAGCAGTGTCGTCACCAGCAATAGCCACTGCCAGATCGGGGCGGCTAACATGGTTGATATACACATCAGCCACATCCCTGAAGAACCTGGCGTCGAGCTGCACCGCTTTTTCCAGTTTCTTGTAGGAGTCCTCAATTCTGCCTTCGGTGGCATCTAAAAAGCCGGCGACAAAACAAGCAGTGGGGTCACAGGGTGCAAGCTGAAAGCCCTTACGTATACGTTTTGCGCCACCAGGGTCGTCTAAGACAAATTTTTCAAGCTGTCCCACAACGCAATAGGTCGCTCCATAAGTCGGACACAGCAGGCGTGCATTATTCAGCTCATCGACGATACGACGTGCAAACTTTATCGCCTGATTAGGGATAATAACTTCACCGGTATTGGGGTCGGTCAGGCGGCTAATTGACCGCCACCGGTACACATTCAGCCAGTGACAATACTTGATATTGTCTGGCTGATAATCAAATGCAACCGCTGCATTTGAGATTAAGTCTATGTATTGTTCATCGCTTCCCAGCCAATTTTTTTCCGCAAGGTCTTGCTCGATGGCAAGGGCTTTATTCCAATGGGCTTCGGCAAGCCGAGCACTATCGGCACCAAGCAGAACCCAAGCCCAAACGAAAGTTATGCAAATTAAGACAGCCAAACGCAAACTCTTGGACCTTTGAGAAGCTGCCACAACTTGTCTGGTCGGATTATCTTTTTGCCCTATGCGGGCTATAGCCAGCAACAGCGCGCAGCATAGTCCGGAAAGGAATGCGTTGGCTGGTAGGTGTTGACCGAAGTCGCTCAAGCTGTGCAGCATTATCGCCACCAGGCCGAAGCCCAGACCGTAAGCCGCCGAGCGAATCGGCACAGACATATTTCTTACATTGCGAACGAAACTGGCCCACACGATGGCCCCAAAACTAACCAGAGTTGCTAAGCCTATAAGGCCGGTTTCTTCTGCAGCCTGGGCATATTCGTTCTCTGCGTAAGCCGCTAAAGCTGGTATAGTAGAGCGGTCGAACATAGGGTAAACCACTTCATGTGTGCCCAGGCCCGTTCCCAACACCGGAAATTTCCTGAACGACACTGACAGGTCTTTTAGGATTTGCCAGCGGTCTTTATACTCGTGCAGCTCTCGAAGGGTTGCCAGCCGATCATAGACCGCGTCGAAACCGACATAAAGTACACAGATAAACGCTCCCAGTGCCATCAATAGCATTATCCAGCCGCTGCCTCTAAGGGTCTTTCGTCGCCAGCTAAGCATCAACGTGGTAAAACCCGCTGCCATAAGCATACTAACCATGCCACCACGGCTTAGTGACACAAAAACCGTAGCTGCACCCATTGCTACCATCGCCACCACAAACCATATAACCTTGGCTTCAGCAGAAGAAAGATATTCAAAAACTGCCGGAAGCGTGATTTTTTTTCCTGCGAAAGCCTCATGGATTTTTACCATAGCCAGTGCCAGAGCAGCACCAATAGATAGATTCATAAACTGGCCGTAATGGCTGTGATTAATAAAAGTGCCTGAATAGGCTTGGCCATAGCCTGTAGACACTAACCAGTAGATCTTTCCGTTGCCAAAGAGGTTCTGTGCCAGCGCTAGCATGGCCACTGAGCCCCCAATAATGGCAATCACCGCTAAAAGTCGCTTTATCTGTTCTGCTCGGCGGTAGACGTTTACAACTACGAAAAAGACCCCCGCTGCGGCCAGTATCAACCTCAGTTCGTGTTTTGTAGCATGGGGATAAAAGCTGATGCTCATCGATTGGAGCAACTCGTTGGAATTTGGCAGATCACTCAAAAGCTCTTTTTTAATAGCTACCGTATCCGGAGAAATTACACTTAGAAGGCTGATTGGCAGGGGAATGAGCTGAAATATTATTACCACAATAAATAGTACCACCGGAATGTATGCCCGCGACCAGACCGGATTTGCATCTTTTCGAAAGATGAGCTTGAGCAAAAAGCAAATGGAAATTGCTGCTGCAAGAGCTATAACCACCTCTTCGCTCCATGCCTCCACCGCACCAAATGCAAAAGGCATGAATATTAAAAGAGACACCAGCAGCCACTCGATCACCTTATCGAACCCTTCGACTGCGCTCAGGGCAGGCTTATCTAAAGGAGTATTCGTGATACCAGAATTGATTCGATTTACGCCCATCGATGCACCTGTAATTGATGATGGAGCAACACCAGCTCTGTCAAGCGGATAGAAAATAGTATTATCCGAAGGGAACTGAAAAAGACGGGAGTTTCTGATAGCTGCGGAGTGAGGGTGAAAGGATTGCCTGTTACGAAGTTCACTTGACCTCCTCCACGCTATTCATGAAAATAAATCAAAGGCATAAATGGCGATCCCTTAAGATATTTTTGGCCAACCAAATATAACTTTCTCGGCGAAAAACCGTGATTTATTCTTCACCGATTTGCTTAAAGAACCGCCATTCGCCAAAGGCAACTATGTGCCCTAAATTCAAACACCTATGAACGCTTATGTTTGTTCGGCTAAATAACAGGTAAACTTTACTGCAAATAGCTTATCTCCACGAACCAATACACGTCCATCTACCATATAACATAAC
>JBHIDV010000157.1:0-6718 GCA_046760285.1 Sedimentisphaerales bacterium | reverse complement strand
TTCTTTGTTTGCAAGGGCTTACCAATCTTAAAAGGGCATGGCCAAGTTACGCGTTATTTGCCTTTGCGGTGATTGTTTTTTACCAATCTTCGTCCAGAACTGAGCTTTGGCCGCCGACAGTCAAGTCTCAAAGCAAATCAGGTGGACTCCCCTGTTTTCGCGGTCGCCGGTACGCCTTATGGCGAGGCTCCTTTGGCCCTTTCCTTGATATCCAGCAGATCTTTCATGACGTTTGCCATCGACTCAGCCTTGTTCGGGGGTTTGCCAAACGCATTCTTTCGCGTTTGCGGGCTCTCCGGTAATCCAAAGCCATCATGGAGTTGCTTATAAAGCCTATATAGTTGTTGATAGACCTTATGATTTTCGACGATTGGCTTGAAGGTGCTCTCTTTGACGCCACACATGGCTGACTGCGCGTCGGCGAAACTCTTGTAACCGCCGCCGACAACCGCTGCGGCAATCGCCGAACCCAATGCGCACGTCTGAGCGGAACGCGAAATCTTCATTTCTCTTGCTGTGACATCAGCGTAAATCTGCATCAATAACGCGTTTTTCTCCGCGATGCCGCCGCAATTGACCACCTCGTTAATCTTCACGCCATATTCCTCGAACCGATTGATAATGGTAAGGGCACCGAAGGCGGTCGCTTCAATAAGGGCCCGGTAGATTTCCTCCGGTTTGGTGTGGAGTGTCTGGCCCAGAAGCAGTCCTGTCAGTCTCTGGTCGACAAGAATAGTGCGATTGCCGTTGTTCCAGTCCAGTGCCAGCAGGCCTGACTGGCCCGGTTTTAGTCGTGCTGCCTGTTCAGTAAGGGCCTGGTGGGAGCCGGTTTTTTTTCCGCCCGGCTGAATGTAATTGACGAACCAGTTGAAGATGTCACCAACTGCCGATTGGCCTGCCTCCAGGCCGAAATAGTCCGGCAAGATTGAGCCATCTACAATGCCGCAGATACCAGGAACATCGGGTAGCTTCGCATCATTAGGGGCAACCACCATGTCGCATGTGCTGGTTCCGATGATTTTGACCAGCACACCTTCTTTGATCCCTGCACCAACGGCGCCAAGATGAGCGTCGAATGCACCCATAGCTACAGGGATGCCTACCGGCAAGTCCAATTTCTTGGCCCACTCTGCCGTCAGATTTCCTGCCTTAGCATCCACAGCAAGGGTCTTTTCGCTGAGAGTATCACGAAGTTTGCCCAGTTTGGGGTCGAGCTTCGAGAGAAATTTGGCATCTGGATACCCACCCCAATTGTCATTGAACATGGCCTTATGCCCTGCTGCACATCGGCACCGCTTGAGCTTATCCGGCGTCTGCGTCCCTGTTAGCACCGCAGGCATCCAGTCGGCGTGCTCAACCCATGTATAAGCCGCATCAAAGACCTTGGGGTCAACTCGCAGGCAATGCAGAATCTTGCTAAAGAACCATTCCGAAGAATATGTTCCTCCACATTTGGTTAAATATTCCGGGTGTTCTTTCTTTGCAAGTTCGGTGATTTCTGCCGCCTCGGCATGACCGGTGTGGTCTTTCCAAAGCCACGCATGCGCATTGGGGTTGTCCTTGAACCCATCGAGAAGAGCCAAAGGCGTGCCGTTTTTGTCCACAGGCAGCGGTGTAGAACCCGTCGTGTCCACACCGATACCGATGATTTGATTAGGTTCAAAAGATTTATCTTTTTGTTTGGCAACTTTTAGAGCCTTCGTTACGCAGACCTCGGTTCCTTCAAGATAATCAGCCGGATTCTGCCGGGCCAGATTATGATCCGATGGATCAAGAATAATGCCTGCTTCGCCGGTTTCATATTCATAAACCGCTGTACCTAACTCATTGCCGTTTGCCACGTCAACGATAAGGCACCTCACCGAGTTCGTTCCGTAATCTAAACCGATTGTGTAAGCCATTTTCTTCCCTCGTTGCTCGTCACTCGGGACACGGGGCACGAGCGACGGGTCCCGATCTGCTATCCTGTAAAGTACAGATAAGCCGCCAGAATAAGGCCAAGGACAACAATCGTATTGATGACATCCCATTTGTTCCAGCTTGCTCTTGATTTTTCTTTATCTACGGCGGCTGTTGTCGCATAGGTCAGACCGGCCAGTTTTTCCTCCGGTGGTTTGGGGGTCAGAAGACTGACCACCACTATCAGGCCGACAGAAATAGAGAATAGGATAAGGCAGAAGTACAGGAAGTTGACGTTTGCAAACCAGTACAGCAAGGTTCCTTGTTGATAAAGCGAGCTACCTTCCATGTATTTTCTGGATACTTCAGCTATTAGGCGGGCCATACCGATAACCGAGCCGCCGACCAGACCCGCCATGCATCCCGAACTATTGATGCGCCGGCAAAAAACGCCCAGAAAAAATACTGCGAAGATGGGCGGGGCAATATAGGCCTGGACGCTTTGCAGGTATACGTACAAGGCGTCAGATACATATTTCATAAAAGGTATCCAAGCGAGGCCTAATCCCACCATTACAGTTGTCGCCACCCGGCCGACCCAGACCAAAGTTTGCTCCGAAACATCAGGGTGGAGTTTCTTATAGATATCCATCGTAAATAATGTAGAACAGGAATTGAAAACAGAAGACAAAGAGCTCATCAGTGCCGCTAACAAGCCTCCGACTACGAGACCGCGAAGTCCGACCGGCAACAACTCTCTTACCATCAGAGGAAAGGCCTGGTTTGACTGGCCCGGCTCAAGAATTACGTTGCTGAGTTTGCCAGATTTGGCCAGGGCATAAGCAATCATTCCCGGGACGATAAAAAGCAGTACCGGAGTCAGCTTCAGATAGCTGGCGAAGATGGTGCCGCGCCGAGCGGTCTTCTCGTTGGGGGCAGCCAGTGTTCTCTGGACGATATATTGGTCGGTACACCAGTACCACATCCCTGCAATTGGTGCTGCAAATAGCATCCCGAACCAGGGGAATTGTGGGTGGTCGATCGGCTTCCAGAGATTGAACATTTCCGAGCCACAAATTGCCCGTAATTGGCCCCACCCACCTAACTTGCGTAGGCCGATGACGGTAACAACGGCTGAACCGAGAATAAGGACACCTGTTTGCACAGCATCGGTGTAAACAACGGCTTTCAGACCGCCCAGGATGGTGTATATACCGGTAAAGACAACCACCAGTATTGCACCGAGCCAAAAATTATCAATCCAGGGCAGAATATTATCCGGAAAGAGTGTTTTAAAAACAATACCCCCAGCGAAAAGAGCAACAGAAACTTTGGTAAATACATAGGCAATCAGACTGACCAATGATAAAAACCATCTTGCTGCCGACGAATACCGTCTTTCCAGAAATTCAGGCATAGTAAAGACCTGACTACGAGCATAAAACGGCACCAGAACCCATCCCAATACCAGTAAGCACCAAGCGTGCAATTCGTAGTGAGCCATGGCCACACCACTATCGGCGCCGGCGCCCGCCAAACCAACGAGGTGTTCGGAACCAATATTGGAGGCGAACAGTGATGCTCCAATGACAAACCAGCCAATATTGCGACTTGCCAGAAAATAATCCGTAGAGGACCTCTGCCGCTGCTTTATCACCCACCAGGCAATGCCCAATAGGATACCAAAGTACGCGGCAACTACAATCCAATCCAGTGCCGCAAAAGAGGCTTGTGCCATTACTGTTTGCATTGCTTGCATAAGACTGTCCCTTGCAAACCGTTACTGAAATTACACTCTCTTTATATCAAGAAGACGGTCCGACCAGCCGGATCGATACATACAAGCAGCTGGTATAAGCTGACCAGCCACATAATTATCCGCGGATACTGAAGGAAATCAACGGTCTTTTTGCGTTTTATTTTAACCAGAATGCGAACGGCTCTTGCTTTGAGGCTCGTTGCGCAATGGTAAAAGGAAATCCGCCCGAGGCGGATCAGACAGAAGTCCCAGATAGCAAAAAAGAAATAAATACAGTGAATTGGCGCATAAATTGCCAACCCTCTAATCAACTAAGTTAGCGAATTAGCGAATTATATAAAGCGTTTGACAGCGTATAATGCAGGTCGGTATATTAAAAGCACTTAAGAGAGACCCCGTCCCCGCCTGCGCGGGGACAAGCTTGCCCCTGCGAAAGCAGGGGCGAAAACCCAAATGAGCGCCCGTAGCTCAGCCGGACAGAGCAACGGATTTCTAATCCGTAGGTCGCAGGTTCGAGTCCTGCCGGGCGTGATTTTATAACCTTCTGTCAACAAAGAACCTTCCATTCGAGTGAGCTGCATTAAAATCGGCGAAGTAGCCAGAAAATAGTCAATAGTGTCAAAAAAGCATCAATTATCTTTGGTCCTGACCAGAATACGATTCACTAATCTGTTCGCCGAAGCTAAGTCTTCAAAGCGGACAGCCAAGTAGTATTTCTTCGTTGTTGCTATATCCGCATGTCCAGTAAGACGTTGAACTATCTAAATGGGCACTTCCTTCGCCCAATTGGTAATAGCAGAACGACGAAGGTCGTGTATTACGCATTCATCGACGCCAGCCTTACGCCGAAGAAGACGAAAGTCCTTGTCGAGGTCATTAATTACTTGCGACCTCGGATTCCACTTTCCAATTTTCTGGCATCGCCGAATTCTTTCCAAACGTTCTGGCGAAATGAAGATATATGAGAAACCTTCTTTAGCTTCGGTTTATAAATTTACCAAAAGTTGAGAGGCCTCGTCGGACATCGGAACAATACGATTCTGGCGATTCTTAGGTTCTCATTCGAGGGTATCCCTGGTGCTTTTCTTAGCGGCAACTTTGATCGGTTGATTTTCGAAATCAACATCCTTCCCGGTGAGGTGAAGGATTTCATTCCTCCAGCTATTGCTTCAGATACCACACCCATCGGGCGAATTTTGTCGCTCTGAGTTCCCCACGATCACGCTAATAATCCAGGGTTCTGCAGGCACTATCAGAAGTCTGACCTATCTGACCCAGGCGTAGAAACATAACAGCCTCAATAGGTGTCATAAGGTTAGCCTGGATTTCTCATTAACCGCAGAGACTGCAAAGTTCATTCTCTGCAGCAGCGCTGCTCACCGTCGGCGCAGCTCGGCTGCAAAGGATGAAACCGCTGAGATGAAGAAAATTATATCTTTTTTTAGACAGGATAGACAGGATTCTGCTGTTGCTTTAGTATCCTCTTTCATCTTGTAAATCCTGCCTGCACCTGTCTGTGACGCAGGCACAGGTATCTGAAAATTTCTCTGCGACCTCGGCGTTCTCAGCGGTGAGAAATATAGGGTAGTAGAATACGGCGGATCGCACCGTCCCGGCAGCAAGCCGATAGGGTAGTGGTCTGTCGCAGGCCAATTGATGGACGTCATTGCGAGCGAAGCGAAGCAATCTTGGTCTTTTGGAAGTGAGATTGCCACGGCCTACTACGTAGGCCTCGCAATGACAACTGCTCAAATAATATGCGACAGAGTAGTAGGCTTTAGCCCACCGCTCCGCTTCTGAGGCCCCAAAAATCGCATTTTTTTAAAAAATCCTACAATATTTGGAATTTAGGACAATTATTTTAAAATTCTATACTTGACACGGATTGAAAAGCGTATATAATAGAATAAAGCTAAAGCGCAGAAAAACTACCCCGGGCTGGCTGGAGGATAGAGAAATGTGTGCTCAGCACACACATTTGCGGGTAGGTAGTGGACAAAAGCAGGCCTTCACGCTAATCGAACTTCTTGTAGTTATTTCCATTATCTCAATGCTCATGGCTATTATGCTGCCGGCATTCAGCCGGGTGCGACGTCAGGCCCGGGCGATTGTGAGCATGAGTAACCAGAAGCAGATTACGTCCGCTGTGAATTTTTTTGCGTCGGACAACAATGAAAGATACCCCGAATCGGTTGCCACCATAGGATTTGGCAGCAACTGGAACTGGTCAGACCCAACCAAGCTAACCGGTAACAGGCGCCGCAGTCCAGGCCTACACCGGGCCATGAGCGAATACCTGCGGAGCTATATAGCCGATGCGAGTATCATGTATTGTCCAAATGCACCGCAAAAATACAAGTATTTGCAGCAAGCTTGGGATGCCGGTGACCATTGGGACAATCCCGACACCTCTTTTCCATCTGATCCGGTTGGTGGTACATATTGTTTCTATTGGAACTACAAAGGGTATCTTGGCGGACGCAGGCTCGTTTTCAGAGGACCGCGAGGTCCGGCAAGCAGTAAAAGATATAGCAAGTTGCTTGTAAGCGACTGTTTTGGCTTCAATCACTGGAGAAGTCCTGCCTCGTATGGTAGCTGCGAACCATTCGAGGGAGCCGATATTACTCCCGAAACCTGGCTTCTTTCGGCCTTTTGGTTCCGCAAGAATCCGCCAGGGCGGATTGACGAACCTCCTGAAGTCAAGTTGCGGGCAGGATATACCGACGGACACGTAGAGAGCTATTGCGCCTCTGAAGTCGTGCCTATGAAGGTTTCTATTACTGCCGATGGCAGTGTCCCATACCCTAATGGTGTGGGCCCAGGCATATTCTTCCTGCCGAGCAATGCACTACACTGAGCCAGCCCCCCACACGGCAAGTAAGCGCAAAGAAAAAGGCTGTGAGCGAAAAAGGTTCACAGCCTTGCTTCTTTTAAATCATCCTGCAAGGTACACTAATTACACTCTTGAAGCCATCGATTGGTGAGAACCACCAGGTCCTGGATATTAATTTTACCATCACCATTCAAATCCTGACACAGCGGGCAGTCCTCCGGCTCCGG
>JBHIDV010000156.1:0-6735 GCA_046760285.1 Sedimentisphaerales bacterium | reverse complement strand
CGCTGTAAGCTGCATCTGTCGGTTATTGAGTATCGTTTTTATCGCTGTTTTTGCTCGATTTTTCAAATCGTTTAAATCAACCGTTTGCTTTACTAAGAGCCGATGCGGCTCAATTTTAACGAGCTGCTCGTAAAAACGGTGCAGCTTGTTTTTTGTCTCGGTCAAAAAAACCTTTATCGAATTTATCAGCGTTATGCTTAGCTCATCTAATTGTTGTTCTCTATTGCGAATGGGTAAAACCGGCCTTCTAAATACTTCACTTGCCAAAATCGTCTGCAAACTTTGTCTCGCCAATTCCAGTCGTGATGTGATATTATTTTTTAATATGCTTTCGTAATTGGCGAAATCGCTCAGAACTTCCTGCACATCTGGAACTGCCACCACGCCTGCCTTTGTCGGCGTTGCTGCTCTTTTGTCGGCTACCAAATCTGCCACCGTGACATCAATCTCGTGGCCAACCGCACTTATAATCGGTATCTTCGAGTCGAAAATAGCTCTGGCCAGGACCTCTTCATTGAAAGCCCACAAATCCTCAAGTGACCCCCCGCCCCGGCCAACAATAACAATATCAAGTTTGAGTTCCTTATCGCGCTTGTTTATATCTCTGATCGCTGCTGCGATTTGCTCGGCTGCCCCCTCGCCCTGCACCGGCACCGGATATAGAAACAATTTCACGCAAGGCCAACGGTGGCGAATACTATCTACTATATCGTGCACCGCTGCTCCGGATTCACTGGTCAGTATCCCGATTCTCTCCGGATAAGCTGGGATAGGTTTTTTGTGCACCTCCTCAAAGAGCCCCTGGGCTTGAAGCTTCTTGACCATTTGCTCAAAAGCTAATTGCAGTGCCCCGATACCCGCAGGTATCATTGATTCAACGTAGAATTGATACCTACCATGTGGAGAATAAACGTCGATATAGCCTTCAGCAATCACCGCCAGTCCATTCTCCGGCTCAAATTTGAGCCTGCTGAAATTGTTTTGCCACATAACACAGGGTAGTACCGACCGTTCATCCTTTAGTGAGAAATAGCAGTGCCCGCTATGGTGGTGCTTAAAGTCCGTTATCTCGCCGGTAATCGTCAACCAGCCAGGTAGGTTGTTTTGCAAAACTTCTTTGATTAACGAATTGACCTGACTGACCGTGTATATTTTTGTTCTCTGCTGAATCTTTGCCATGTGGGATCTTGCCTTACTTTTACGCTATAACCACTGCTCCAAAATTCTTGCACAAGTGCTATTGAATAAGAACCGCCCAATATCCACGAGATGGACATTGCAATTTTAGCCGGCTCTTAGCTTCAATCCGCCTGGTATCCAACCACTGACACTTCATAATATTTAGCCATCTTATCGTAATCGGCTTATTCAAGGTGCTGCAATCCAGCGTGACTTGGCCACCATCCGGGAAATAGACTGCGTATTCTTTAGCCGGGTTGGCCAGACAGTAGGCCTCGTTTGGGTACCTACCTGAAAGCAAATCATTATGGGGTTCACACGTAAAGATATCCATTTTATCTGTAAGCATTCGCATACTCCGGATATTGGCTTGCGCCTTGTCACTCAACCCCAGGCCTGAGGCTGGCCGATGAAACCTTGCGGAGGCCATTCCGCCGAAGATATTTCGCCAGAACCGCTCCATACCGTCTCTGTCGTTGCCGAATCTGCCGGTGTCAGCTCCGTAGATTTTCACATTGTTCAGCGGCCGAACATTCTTGGCTATCCGGACCCGCTGTTTCTGCGCATTGTCCCAGTGCTTTTGTCCTTTTTGATGGTTGTTCTGGGAAATATCCACAAATGAATAGGTCTCTGGGTGGTCAAATGTTGCATTGTGCTGTGGATGGGCCAGGTCCCACTTGTCCCACATCTCCGTGGTATGCACCGTAAGGCCGGCTGCTTTCGCCTTAGCCTTGATATATTCCGACCAGTACTTTCCCCATTGTGGCGTTACCGATGTCTCGTTGTCCATGCAGTAAAGGACGTTGCCGAACCGCAGCGAATAGGAAAGTATTTTGTCAACGAAACGCTGCTGATACTTGAGCACTGTTTGCTGATTACGTTCCGCTGGCACCGACCAGAAGAAGTTGTTCTCTGTACGGACCGGATGACTATTGACCTGCTCAGGCAGGCCTGTCTGCTTAGCGGTATAGTTGATATTATTCTTTGGGTTGAAGGGATTGACCTGCCAGTTGTCACGATAGTAGTCGAATGTCGCCCAGACCTCTATCTGCACGATAATGTCCCGTTCGCTGGTTAGTTTGAGCAGGTTCTCAAATCTTCGCCAGTATTGCTCTTTCCATTGGTCCAGGTCATATTTGCCGTTTACTTGCTTAAATGGCCAGACATTGCCCTCATCTCGGCTGGACATGGTATTGCGCACGTAGTTGCCGCCCACGGACTTGAGCAAGTCCAGGTGTTCGGCCAAGTCGGGAATCTGAAATAGATTGTCGTCTTTACTACCGCCCAACAGCAGTACCGGTTTGCCGTTGTACTGCCAATATGCGGGATTTTGCTTATAAATCTCTATCCTCATTTTTGAACTGGACGCAGCCTGGCACGAAATACATCCCAGTGTCAACAACAATATAACCGGTAAGCGTCTATCTCCTGCCTTTAGGAGTCCCATAATAAATCCTTTCCCATGAGCGAAACGACGTGTCATGATTTTTCCTTTAATCTTAATTATAAATCAAGACCTCCCAATCATCAATTTATAATCTACTTGTTAGCGTAGCATCCGAAAATTCCGAGTTGAGCTTGGCCAGTTTAACTTAGAACGTCACCAGTATATGTTTCTCTTCGAATCATAAATTTTTTGCAATAAGTGACATAAGGTTGTCACAGCCCCTGGAGAAATATGGTGAAATCCTACCAAATAATTTACATTTTTGAATTTCTGTAGACATGGCGAGGATTGCTTACCCTTTATTGGAGTTTTAAAAACCGGCTGGGCTAAACCTCTTAGGGGGGGTAGCCCAGCCGGGCTAATTTCAAAACCTTACCTACATTCACTATGAAGTTCCTAATTTAACCCACCAGTTGGAATTTGTCCCTCTAAAGTAAGCGTTTTATTCGATGCGTTTCCGGTAAAGCCGGGTCTGCAGAGCGCTTTTCCAGGCAGTCCAATCTGCATCGCCCGGCTCGTTCTCAATCGCCGTAGTCACTTGGCTCACCTTGGCATCCAAATCGTCAATGTAATAGACCATAAAAGCCTCCGACGTGGCCGGCAGCTTAGGCGAGCCAAACTCATATTCGCCGTGGTGCGATAAGATAATATGCCCGAGAGCATCTAAAATCTGCTTCTCGATTTGCACGCCCCTTGCCCTCAGTGCATCAGCCTTCTTATTCACCATAAGCAGAGTCTGGGTAATATGCCCAATTAGTTGGCCTGAATCGGTATATGAAAAGGTCATATCGTATGATAGCTCTTCAGTTTTGCCCATATCGTGAAGAAAGATTCCAGCTAAAACCAAATCCGGCTGGACCTGTGGATACAGCGGCAATATAGCAACCGCTACCCGTAGCATATTATGTGTGTGCTCCAGCAGCCCGCCAAGATAATCGTGATGTATTTTTACCGCGGCTGGGGCATTGCGGAATTTCTCCATCAGCTGGCCATCAGCTAAGAATTCCTCCACCAAGACCTTTAGCTGTGGATTTTTTATTCGGCCGACGAGCCTTTTTATCTCTTCGAACATCTTGTCGGTGTCTTTATCTGTCCGCGCCAGAAAATCCTCAAGACAAACTTTGCTTGCATCAATAACGCTGATGTTATTAACCACGATTTGCAGGCTGTTTTGATAAAGCTCGCTGCGTCCCTGGATGTGGACAAAGCCGGGCTTGGGCAGTGCCTTATAAGTGGTCTCGGTTGCCTGCCACATTCGGCCATTCAGTTGCCCGGTGCGGTCGCAGAGGAACATTGCTATATACAAATCGCCCCGGGTGGTGCTTCGCAGAATAGGGTCTTTGACCATGTAAATATCGTCGACCGTCTCACCCGGCTCGATTTGATTGATAAATTTATGTGCCATGTTTGCTCCTTTTTTATAACAGAGAAATAAAACCCCGCGATAAAGGGGCTGTTGATTTAATTTCTGTTGAAATTGTAGTTACTTTTTTTGTTCGCGAGTGTTTCTTGTCCTTCTCAGCTAAAAGATAAATCGTGACTGGTTGCGGTTGCGCAACTCGTTATGTCAACCAACTCCACTGTCGGTTCGCGTTCGCCATCACCGCCAATCACTTCAGCATCCATAATAAAACCGTTGCGACTTTCCATGGCCGCAATGGTGGTGTAATTAAGAGTATAGCCACCTTCCTTGTTAGGCAGAACATCCGAATCAGGACCTGCCAGTGGGACCTTTGTTGGAAAGAACAACAGGACCTGTTTACGACCCCTTGGAGCTTTGGCCCAGCGACTCATATCTTCATCTCCATGCAATTTTGGGTTGGTAATTTACGCATGAACTATACATAATAGTATAGAAATTGGCAAAACAATTACCATGCCAATTAAATCAACAGCCTCTCAAGAGCGGGGTAAATAAACTTTTTTAGATTCGGCCTTGCTATTTTTTGCCTTTTTGATTATCTTTCAAATCAGCTCCCGCGTGCGGAATCTGCGGGGCTATTGGGTTTTTAACTAATTAGCAGCACTTAGAATAATTGGAAAAGGAGGTTGCTTATGAAACGTATCACACGTAGAGATTTCATGGCCAGCTCGATGGCTGCTGGCGTCGGTCTGACGTTGGCTAGCCCCTTTTCCCGGGTGCGGGGAGCCAACGACGACATTCGTGTAGCTGTAGCCGGGATCAGGGGCCGGGGTGGGTCACACATTAGCGCGTTCCATAAAATGTCTGGAGTGCGGGTAGTGGCGCTATGTGATGTGGACAGAAATGTTCTCAAAGACCGCGCCGGGCCATTCAAGAAGCGCAATGAAAAGGTCGATACTTATGTCGATATCCGCAGACTTCTGGACGACAAGAATATCGATGTTCTGTCCATTGCCACCACCAATCATTGGCATTCACTAATGACTATTTGGGCCTGCCAGGCCGGCAAGGATGTCTATGTCGAGAAGCCTTGTAGCCATAATGTCTTTGAGGGCCGCAAGTGTGTCGAGGCTGCCCGCAAGTACAAGCGGATTGTCCAGCACGGCACGCAAAGTCGCTCCAGCAGCAACTGGGCTAAGCAGGTTGCCGCCGTCAAAAGCGGCAAGTACGGCAGGCTACTAGTCTCCAAGGGCTGGGCCTCCAAGTCTGGACGAGGACGATGGAGCATCGGCTTCAAACCAATCACCAGTCCTCCACCATACCTGGACTTCAACCTCTGGTTGGGCCCGGCACCCAAGCAGCCGTACCATGAGAACCTGGTTCACTACAACTGGCACTGGTTCTGGGACTTCGGCAACGGAGAGATCGGCAATCAAGGCGTCCACCAGATGGACATCGCCCGCTGGGCTATCCCTGGCGGTGTGCTGCCCAAGAGCGTAATCAGCATGGGCGGCCGCTGGGTTAACTCCACGCCCGGTTATCCGCCCTTCACCGACCAGGCCCAGACCCCCAACTGCCAATTGACCGTCATGGACTTTGGCGGGACGCTGCTTGTTTTCGAGGTCATCGGTTTGGTTGAAAGAGCGGGTGTCGATGGCAAGAAGTATCCGCGTAAAGTCGATAACGAGTTCTACCTTGAGCAAGGCGTAATTAAAGACGGCAAGTTCTATCCCAAAGGCAAGGACAAACCTGAACCACTGGTAGACGTCGATTATCATGTCTATCCCGGCGACCACTTCGCGAATTTCATCAATTGCGTTCGCAGCCGAAAATACAACGAACTCAACGCTAACATTCTCGATGGGCACCTCTCAAGTGCCTTGTGTCATTTGGGCAATATCTCTTACCGCCTTGGCCAGCAGGTCCCCGGCACGACCAGACCGGATGTGCTGGAGGCGCACGAAGAAGTCGCTAAATCCTGGGAGACGATCAAGCAAACCGTCAAAGGCACATTAGGCCTGGATTTGTCCAAGAGTACATACCAACTCGGCCCGACGCTGAAGTTCGACCGCCGGAAGGAAAAATTCGCGGATAACCCTGCGGCTGACCGGTTGCTGACTCGCTCATATCGTGGGCCGTTTGTCGTACCGCAGCGGGTCTGAATACAGTTACTGCGCTTTGTTCTAAGACTAACTTGGAAACTCAAGTTGAGGAACATGGGACTGCAAGCCTTTCAAGCCGAAGGGCTGTGAGTTTAATCCCTATCTTCAATTTCTGATCCGCTGCAGGTGGATTTGCCAATGAGTTTTTCGTTCTCACCAAAGGGGATAGAACAATGAATGTGAATCGCCTCGAAACTCGGCGCGCCTGTATCCCCTTCCGCGCTGAAGGTACAAATTTTTCCTCAAAATGTGTTGAAATAGCAAGGCAGATTTGGATAATATATAGACTTTCAAAGCCCCCTGCACCAATTGAGTCCGTCAGGGCTGGCCCTGGAGGGCGTATCCTCGCGGACAATTGGTGCGGGGCAGGGCACAAGCAATAAGGCATTTTAGTTAATTTTAAATCAGGAGGTAGTTATGAGAACCAAGTCAATGGTAGTAAAGATTGCAGTTTGTCTGCTTGTGGTTGCACTGGGTTTGGATATTAGCTATGCAGCGAAGGAAAAGGACAAATACAGTGTACATGACAAAGAGCGTCCGCACCCACCGGTCATTGTTCCAGCCGAGCAGTTTGGTCAGCCGCC
>JBHIDV010000155.1:0-6841 GCA_046760285.1 Sedimentisphaerales bacterium | reverse complement strand
TAGTCAGAAGACAGAAGACAGAATTTGAAATTTAAAGTATAGGAATTTGTATTTTGGCCACAGATTTCACAGATTTCCCTGAAATATAAAAAAAACTAGTAAAAATCTGTGTTAATCTGTGTTCATCTGTGGCTTATTTTAAAAGTATAGGAATTTGTATTTTGGCCACAGAGAGCACAGAGAACTCAGAGAATAGCAATTTACATCTTTTTATCCGCCGAAGGCGGATTAATCTCGGTGGCCTCTGTGTCCTCTGTGGCTTAACTTGAAAATTATGAAAACAGTTCTGCTGAAAGGCGGCTTTGTGGTAACACCACAAGCTCTGCAGTATACTGACATCCTCCTGCACAATGGCAGGATTGAAATGCCAGCGACCGAAGGCTACTACGATGAGGTCATCGATATCACCGGCAAATATGTTGTCCCAGGATTTGTGGATTTACATTTTCACGGCTATAATCTTTTTGAATTCACCACCGGCCTTTATGACCCCGAAGCCGAGACTTTTGATAATAGTCCCTCTGCTTACGAATACGGCTTGGAAATGTTGAGTAAAACTCTGGTTAGATTCGGTGTCACTGGCTTTTATGTCGGAACCTGGGCTACTTCCATGAAGAACCTAAAGCATTGTTTTGCTCAGTTGCACCAATATTTGAGTAAGACAAAAACTGAACCGGCAGCTAAGATCTGGGGCGGACTTTTAGAAGGCACCTTTCTTAACCCACAGATGGCCGGAGCTATGAACCCGGAATACATCTGCACACCCCAAAGGCAGGTTTTTGACCGTATCGAGGAAGGCGGCTCCATCAAACTGGCCAATGTGGTACCAGATTTTGGTCGGCCCAGCTATGAGTTGACTGAATACCTCACCGGCAAAGGTATTGTAGTGGGAGCCGGACACAGCAATGCAACTTGTCAGCAAATTGAAGAAGCAACCAAGGCGGGACTTAAATATTTCATCCACTTCACTAATGGCCCCACAGGTGGTTCATATAAGCCCTTTAACGGAGGCCGAGCAATTGAAGCGATATTAAAATCCGACAAACTTTATGCCGAACAAATCCTTGACGGCTACCACGTCAATCCTGCTTACGTCAGAGACATTCTGAAACGCAAAGGTGTAGACAGGATTATTGGCGTAACTGACTGTTTGTTTGTGGCAGGTACAGACATTAAGCAGTTCACCAGTTGTGGTATCTGTGGTACCATCAGCGACAACGGTCAATACTTCCACGTTGTTGACAAGCCCCATGTGCTCTTCAGTAGCATATTGACCATGAACCAAGGATTTGCCAATCTGCTCAACTGGCTGACTATTGAGATGCAGGGCATCTGGAACCGCTGGCACGAGGCATTGCAACTTGAAGAAGCTCTCGTGACAGCCGCAAAGATATTATCAAAAAACCCGTGCACACTGACCGGAATGGATAAAGAGGGCTACGGCTCAATCGTCGCCGGAGCAAAGGCAGATTTGTGCGTGCTTGATATCATCGGCTCACCAGGTAATTATAGGGTAACGGTCGAGTTGACTATAATCGATGGCAGTATAGCGTACTCAGCCAGGTAGAGCTCATTATTTGCGCGCATTTTGAACAGCATAGAGACCTCTCAGAGGACGAAAATTCATGACTGCTAAAATCGATGGCCAGCGACCAATCAGTGATTGGATTGCCTTGCTCAAAGACCCAAATAGTCGGTTTTACGACAGGTTGGACCAACTCTATGGCGGAAGTCGCGCTCTAAAGAGCGAAGCAGCCAAGATGTGTTTGCAGACGCTTGAAGCTTTCGCTAAACTGTACGGGCCGGACCGCAGTGTCATCATAGTGCGCTCAACCGGCCGTGTTAATCTGCTGGGAACTCACATCGACCACCGCGGCGGCTCGGTCAATGCCATTGCCGTCAAGCATATCTTCGCGGTAGTCGAGCCGCGTGACGACGACCTGGTGCTGGTAAAAAACGTCGAGTCAAAAGACTTTCCTAATGAGCAATTCCGTACAGGAAAGTGCCTGCCGGCAGAAAAGAAAATCCAGAGTTTAACCCCGCCATCACTATGGCGGGGTAGACCCTGCGACCAGGTCGCAGGGCTAATGCCCGCAAAACTTGCGGGCTGGGACGCCTGGTGCCATGACGAATTTGAAAAACGCAAAGCAGACCCATTGGTCACCTGGTCGAATTATATCCGCGCTGCAGTGCTTTACCTCCAGCATCTATATACGGACGATGACGGTAGCTTCAGCCCAGCGATAAAAGGTATGAATATGATGGTCTATGGTAATGTCCCCAGGGCCGCCGGCCTTAGCTCGTCATCGGCATTGGTTATGCTCGCAGCAGAAGCTGTCAGACGAATTAACAGCCTTGATTCCCGCGGAGCGGGGGGCCTTCAAATCGAACCAGCCGATTTGATTGAGCACTGTGGTTATGCTGAATGGTACGTGGGCACACGCGGTGGATGTAGCGACCACGCCGCGATTACCTTCGGCAAATCCAATGCGATTGTCCATATTACTAATTTCCCAGTAACCGTAGAGACGATCCCGTTTCCTGTCGGCTACAAAATTATTCTGGCGAATAGTCTCATTGAGGCAAAAAAGCAAACTAACGCCCGCAATACCTTCAATAGTCGTGTGGCCGCATACGAGTTCGGCCTGATGATGATCCGCAAAAACTTTCCACAGTATGCAGACAAACTTCAGCACCTTCGCGATGTCAATCCACAGAAACTTGGTGTGGATGAAGCTCAGATTTATCGAATAATAAAGTCACTGCCTACCTCTGTCAGCCGTGTGGATATCTTAAAACAACTTGGCGAATATGAGCAGGAGATTCGCCATATATTTAGAAGTCACGATGAGCCGCAGCATGGCTATCAAATCAGGCAGATATGTCTGTATGGGATAGCGGAGTGTATTCGCGCCGACATGGCACCGCAGTGTCTGCGGAAAGGCGATATGAAAACTTTCGGTGAGTTGCTCTGCATCTCCCACGATGGCGACCGGGTGACAAAACTGCTTGAAGCAAAGCGCGTGCCCATCAATAACAGTTATCCCGATGAGAGGATTGACGCTTTGATAAGTGACCTACAGTCACGTGACCCCCATCGTATGAGCCGGGCCCATCTGTGGCGGCAGAGCGGTGGTTATAATGTCAGCCTGCCAGAAATAGATACGCTTGTGGATATTGCCCTGGCCAGCCCAGGCGTGATCGGTGCAGGCCTGGTCGGCGCCGGGATGGGTGGGTGCATCGTGGCCGTGGCCGAGGATGAACACGCTCGTCAGGTTATCGAAAATATGGCTTCAGCATACTACCGCCCGCGCAACCTGCCGGTTGCAGCAGAGATCATCACCCCGACAGAAGGTTTGTGCAGTATGGATGTGTAAGGCAACGATCAGGTTATCAGGGTACCGGGTTATCAGGTAATCAGGTTAATTTTTTACCTGATATCCTGGTCTTCTGATATTCTGATGTCCCGGTATCCTCATCACCCGACCAATTCTCTTAGCGCTTCGGCAATTACTTCGCAGCCTTCCTTGACTGCTTCTTCGGTAATGCACAGTGGCGGCGCTATCTTAACACAGCCTCCACCTACACCGACCGGCGCAAACATCAACAGCCCCTTTCGAAAACACAGATTAACCACGTTCCAGGCCAGTTCGTAGTCTGGGTCTTTGCTGCCCTTTTTGACTATGAGCAGCCCGGCCACCAGTCCAGCGCTTGGAGCAAAACCGACTACCTGCGGAAACTCGCTTCTTATCTGCTGCAGATGTTCCTGGAGGACGGGCCCAACTTCTGCCGCGTTCTGGACCAGCTTTTCTTTCTCGATGATCTCGATGCTGGCCAACGCCGCCGCACAGCAGACGGGATTGCCCGAGTGTGTGCTGGTCATCTCATTTGGGCCGTACAGGTCCATCACACTTTCGGTGCCGATTACTGCGCTGATTGGCAGTGAGCTGCTGAGTCCTTTACCGAGACAGAATAAGTCGGGCACGACATCGTAGAGCTCAAAGCCCCACATAGTTCCGCATCGGCCGAAGGCGGCTTGGACCTCGTCAAAGCAAAGTAACGCACCATGGTCGTCACACCATCTTCTAAGGTCTTTTGCATATTGTTTTGGCATAAAGTTGGGCCCGGCTCCTTGATAGGTCTCGCTTATTACGCCAGCGACATTGTTCGGCTCGACTCCAAGGGCAGCGAGCGTTTTCTCGAACAACTCAAAGCTGGTATCTTCACAGCGGAAGCCATCGGGAAACGGCACCTGAACTATCTCCGGGTCGAGATTTTTTATCCATGCTTTTCCGCCGCCTAAACCTCCCATCTGCTGTGCCCCCAGAGTCCTGCCGTGAAAAGCATTTTCAAATGAAACTATGACACTCTTGTTGTCGGCGATTTTTCTGCCGTGTGTACGCATCAGCTTGAGGGCGCACTCTGTGGTTTCTGAGCCGGTGCTGAGCAAGAACACCTTATTTAATCCTTTTGGTGCCAGTGAAACCAACTTGCCGACCAGGTCAATCCTTAGCTGGTTTGGAAAACAATAAGTGGTTAGCAGTGGCTTGGAGGCCACCTCTGTAATTGCATCAACAATTTTTTTATGGCCATGGCCCGCATTTGTAATCAGGACACCGGAGGAAAAATCCAGCCACATATTGCCGTAGGCATCGTAAACGTTCACTCCCGAAGCCGAGTCCCAGATAATCGGCGGCTGGCCACGCATACTGAATGATTCTGCCTGACGGAGCTTTTCAATCTCTTTTACGGTCGCAGCATTTGGAATAGGCCCCGAGAGTTTGCGGAACTTTGTTGATACTGATTCTACTTCAGTTGGTATAAGGGAAAATTCTTTTGCCATCTTTCAAGACTCAGTTATTTGAACGCCGGCTTTTTCTCCATAGGTTATTTCAACCTCTCGGCCACCATTTAATATTGACAGTCGGCCAGCCTCGATTACCAGCTCATTATATGAGCTATTTGCCGGCGTTGCCATGATACCTTCGGCATCGAATTGCTTGATGAGCTTGCGTCTTTGCTCAAGCGCCTGCTTTTCATCAAGCCCATTTGATATATGGATAGCCTTACAAATATTCTTCACTATATACTCGATTGAACGATAACCGTATCCCACAGGAGTCAGACCGGGCCCGCCGAGATCAACATATTTGAAATAGTCCGGGCTTGGCTGGGTGTAGTATGTATCGCCGGGTTCATTGCCCTTTTCAACATAGCAGTGTTCGATGCCACGATACTGGTCGTTGTGCACCAGCATGCCGCTTTTATCGGCCCCAGCACAGTACATTCGGAGGCCCTGAAAGTTGCCACCCGGACCCTCGTCTGGATAGCCCATAATGTTTGTTACGTGCAGACAGCCATCGTTTTCCCAGATGACACGAGCGTCGGTCCACAGGTAACCGGTTTTGCCGTTGGGGTACGTATCTTTTATGCCGTAGACAGATACCGCCTTGGGCAGAAGTCTGGTGATAAAATGCACCTGGTCGACATAGTGGCAACCAACGTATGTAAACATATCCGAATTTTCTACTGTGCACCAGTTCTGGAAATTTGAGTGTCGGTAGTAGTATGGCTCGTTCATCTCAGCGTGGCCGATACGAAATTGGCCGAATTTTCCTTCTCTGTAAAGTCGGCGTGCCATTAACGCCCGGTCGTCAAGACGTTTATGATACTCCACACCTACGACAAGGCCTTTTTCATAGGCGATTTTTTCAATCTCCATCGCCTGCGAATATTTCAACACCAACGGCTTAACACAGCATATATGTTGGGAACTTTCAAGGGCGACTTGTATAACCGGATAATGAAGCTGGTCCGGCACCGCAACGACCACAATACTGCCTTTAGGCATCTTGGCGATTACTTCCTTGTAAAGTTGCGGGAAGTTCTGCTGCGGGTCAGTATCCATAGGAGGATACGCGGTGAAGCTGTGGCCGGGAAATGCCGCCTTCAGCGTCTGGTCTTGTGCCAGGGCACGCAAAGGAGCGCTGTTTAATGCACACACGCAAATCTGGCCAACGATACCCAGCCGTTGAAGCTGATAGAAGCAAGGCAGGATCTGCACCTGCGTTATCATCCCGCCGCCGACAATACATACTTGCGGTTTATCACTCATACCCAATATTTACTGCCAAGGCGCACGTTTGTCAAGCCTAATCCACCCTCGGCGGATAAATTCAGATGATAACGAACAGAGTGTGAAATACACCAGTTTTATTGTTAGCCGAATCGGATAGACCTTGATATAATACCACATAAAAATCCTGCACCAATTGTCCAGTGGATAAAGACATGTCTTAGGTGCGGGCAGAAGATCCAATTCAGGGTCAATTGGTGCGGGATGACAAAGAAACGCTATCAGAAAAAGGAAATGAATTATGGCGAATACATTTAGCTGCACAGCATTGATAACTGTCTTGAGCTGTTGTTATTGGTCTTTGGCATCGGCTGAGCAGACTGCCGGCCAGCCAACCGTTCTGTCCACGCTTGTTCGGGGTCACCCTCGATTGATGTTGAAGGACGAAGACTTAAAAGCCCTCAAAGAACAATACAAAAAGGATGAAGTCTTGCAGAAATGTTTAGGAGATGTCCTTCAGCAGGCGGATTCCTACACCAAAAAGCCGATGCTCACTTACCGCAAGATTGGCCCGCGGCTTTTGCATGTCAGCAGAGAATGTCTCCACCGGATTTATGCCCTCTGCCTGGCCTACAGATGGACTGGCGAGAAAAAATATGCCAGAAAGGCGGTAGATAACCTGCTGACCGTCTGTGCGTTCAAGGACTGGAATCCATCGCACTTTCTCGATACGGCGGAGATGTCGCACGCGGTCGGCCTCGGTTA
>JBHIDV010000154.1:0-6843 GCA_046760285.1 Sedimentisphaerales bacterium | reverse complement strand
AAAAGCTCTAAAGGCAAGTTGTTAGTCATTTTCATCAAGGTCGTTAAGCCCTGCAGCGTCCTTGACCTCCTGTATCGCCTCATCCTTAGCTTTTCTGACATCATCTATTATTTCATCCTTGGTTTCTTTGGCTTCATTGATGCCCCTCTTAAATTCGGTAAAGCTCTTACCTACGCTACGGGCGATCTCCGGCAGTTTTCTGCCGAATAGAAGCACCAGGACAGCAAGAATAACGATAAGCTCAAGAGGACCCGGCGTCCAGAACGCTAAATATGGTAAATGTCCAGTCATTTCATTCTCCTGAATCAATTTACTATTGACTATTTACTATTGACCATTACTATTGTTCAATACCTTTTTATTCAATTGTAAATTGTCAATTGTAAATTGTCAATTTTTTTACCGGAGTTGACTATGGGTTCGGTTCGGCGCCGAGTCCGCCAGAAGGCGGGGCTCGAATCTGCTATAAGTATCTGCCTATTAGTGATTCTTTTTCTTATTGGCCTGGGGATATTCATAAAACAATTCGATTATGATATGAGCCGATTTGGTGTAGGCGCGATTCCCGCAGGGCTATCATCGCAACAGTTAGGTGTAAACAGAGAAGAAAAACCAGCCTTAAGTTCTCTGGCACCTGCCGGATTCAAAACGCTCTCGGAGGCTGAACTCTACTATCCTGAAAATCTCTATGAGAAGATTAACGGCAAGGCTCCTCTTTATCTTGAGTCCGGCTTCGTGGAGTTATTTACCCAGCGATTCATAAGCCAGAGCGATGAGAATCTGTGGATGGAGCTTTTTGTTTATGATATGGCCACTATCAAAAATGCCTTTTCCGTCTATAGCGTACAAAAAAGAGCCGACGTTGAGCTTCTGCCAGATAAACAATTTGGGTACAGAACCAGCAATGCTCTATATTTTGTGCAGGGCAAATATTATGTTGAATTGCTGGGTTCGGCTGAATCGGCTGAGCTGCTCGGCGCAATGCCGCAGGTTGCGCAGAAAATCAGCAGCAATTTGCCTGTAGATAAAGAAGCTAAGATAGATGAGTTGACATTATTTGCCACAGAGAATTTAGTCCCCGGCAGTACCAAGCTTTATTTGACCAATGCCTTTGGCTTTGAAGGGCTGACCGATACTTTTATTGCTCGGTACAAATTCGGTGATGAGAGCATTACTGCCTTTTTGAGCCAGAAAGATTCGACTGCCGAAGCTATCGCTGCATTCAATAATTACTACAAATTCTTGCTGGACAACGGCGGTAAAGAGCTGCCGACAACCAATCCCAAGATAAGATTTGTCGATTTTTACGGGACACTCGAAATAGTAGCTGTGGCGGGGCCGTTTGTTTTCGGTATTCACGAGGCGGAAAATCCCCAGTTAGCGGCAAAAGTGCAAAAAAGGCTTATAGATAAACTCCTGGAGTCGACAGAGACAGTTCAAAATGACTGAACAGACAGATTATGACCTCGGCAGGAGAGAATTCCTGTCCCGGCTGAGCAAGGCCGGAATTGCAATTGCTGGCTGCGGCTTAGCTTCGTATCTGTTATACGACCCGAAGGGACCCAAACCTGGCACCGGTGCTGAAGACCTCGTGACACTACCCGATTTTTCGGTGCCGCAAAAAGACGGGCAGACTATAAGCATTGTTCAAGGCTCTGACAGAGTAAAGACTGTCGACAAAGCAATAGAATTGCTCGGCGGTATCGAAAGATTCGTCAAAAAAGGCGATACCATTGCCATTAAGCCAAATGTCGCGTTTGCGTCACCGCCTATGCTTTCAGCTACGGCCCATCCGGACCTGGTTGGTCAGGTAGTGCGGCTGTGCTACAAAGGCGGCGCAAAAAAAGTCCTTGTTACAGACAATCCCATTAACGACCCTGCGAGCTGTTTTACATTAAGCGGCGTGGGCAAAGCAGTAAGCCAAGCCGGGGCCAAAGTGGTATTACCAAAAGACCATCTTTTCAAACACACCACGCTAACAGGCGGTAAACTTATCAAGAACTGGCCTATTTTTTATGAGCCGCTTAGAAAGGCTGATAAATTAATTGGTATTGCCCCGGTTAAACACCATCATAGAGCCGGCGCTTCGATGACTATGAAGAACTGGTATGGACTTCTGGGCGGACGGCGTAATGTTTTTCACCAGGATATTAACACCATTATTGCTGAGCTGGCTATGATGGTAAAGCCGACACTGGTAATACTGGACGCGACCTTCGTTATGATGACCAACGGCCCGACGGGAGGCTCTGTCTCTGACTTGAAACGGACAAATACGCTGATTGCCAGCACTGATTGCGTAGCGGCTGATTCATACGGTTGCAGCCTTCTCGGCTTGAAAATCTCGGACCTGCCTTACCTTGCAAAGGCGGAAAAAGCCGGCGCCGGAACCACCAACTACAAGTCGCTGGTAAAGTCACAACTTGGCTAATTCTGGACCTTTATTTTTCCAAGGGTGTACCAGCCGTCCGGCTGCTTTCCTACTATAGCAAGTTTAACCTTAGGCTTATCAGAGAACCGGTCGAGAATAGCGATTTGCAGGTCATATTGTCCTTTAGGCATGTCAGATGGAACCGAAACTGCATCATCATAGATATTGTCGCCTGGCAGCCAGGTTCTAATGTCAGCATCGGTAACCAGGATTTCAGTTTTTCGCTCGTTTCTGAGCCGAAGAGCGACCGGAAATTTTCTGTAGCAGGGCGCCACACCCTTGTTCTCCCACCATGAGGTAAACGATAGTTTGCCACTCGGTTTTACCACCTCTGGATACGTAAACTTGCACAGAACGAAACGGTATCCCATTTTTTTCAGCCACCGGTTAACCTGTGGCCACCATTCATCCGGCACTGGTGAAGATTTAGCGTTTAAGGTGGAGATATGCCATTTGAGAGATTGGTCGATTATATAATCTATATCCCAGCCCATATCCTTCCAGTGCTGCATCACCCAGCAGACTTCAAAAGCGACCGGAGCTGTCATCCAGGCGTCCCGCACGCCGAACCCAGCGATTGCCTGTGGGTAGTAATCGCACATGTGGCACCAGTTGGGACTGAAGCCACCCATATCGCCGAGACAATCGACCCTCCAGCCGACATGGGCTTTGGAAAGCGCATAGCTATTGGTTTTCTTGTCCGTGAGCATCATTATAAGATGCGTTTTCTGAAACGACTCAATATAGGCATCAACCAGCGCCTCTCTGGTTTTCTGCGTCAACAGCTTGGAGCCTGCCCCTTCGCCCCAAGCTCCGACAATTGAGACATCCACACTTTCGAGGTCCTGGTGTCCATCATAGCGTTTACCAAGGGCCCTTATCATATTTCCGAAATGCTTGACGTAACGAGGGTCTTCAGGGTCAACCCGCCACTTCTTCTCCGGCAAATTTTTTCTCTCGCCCACCATGGCACGATACCAGTGGGGAACATCATTATCAGCTTTTGTCCCGTATGGCGCTATACGCAGCATAAGAGTCTGGCTGCGCTGCCGTGCCGTCTTCAAGGCTGTGTCTATCAAGTCCCAGCGATATTTGCCTTTAATCGGCTCAATAAACTTCCAGTAGATTCGGAAATACGCTATGGTGGTCATAGGGTAGTTTTTGTTTTCCAGGTTTCCATTGAATTGCTGATAGACAATAGGATAACCCTCGGTCCATTTTTTCTCTATATTCAACTTATCGCCGTTAAATCTCTGGAAGGTCGTGAAGCCTATTCCGGGATTCGTTAGGACATCGTCAATTTCTTTTGGCCTGACGATAACAGTCTGCTGCCCGGAAGCTGAAATACACGATGCTGTGATTGAGATAATCGCAATCAAATTCAGGATACGCATAATTTACCCCTTAAATTCTGTTTGAAGCTGTTAGTTCTATCCATTATTATATTTCCAAAACGCTAAGTCCAGCTTTTTGTGTTTCTTATTTTATGAAGATTGTAACTGCCAGAAGAATAAGTCAGGCCTTCTTTTTCTCGTTGTTTGTGTGGTTCTGCATCGTTGCTACTGTGGGCGAGAGATTCTGGCAGTTGCGAGGTTGGCCTATTGACTGGTTTTTCCAGCTCGACCCACTGGTGGCGGTAGGGACAATCCTAACTACGCATACGCTTTATTGGCCCTTATTGTGGGCACTGGTTACAATAATATTGACTATAATAGTCGGGCGATTCTTTTGCAGTTGGGTCTGTCCTTTGGGTTCGTTGCATCATTATGTCGGCTTTTTGGGCAGACGTAAAAAGAAAACATCACAAAAAATCCAGCTTAATAAATACCGCAAAGCCCAGAACATAAAATACTTCACTCTCGTAGTCTTTCTCGCTATGGCTGCGTTTCCCTCACTTGCCGCGACTTTGCAGACCGGATTGCTTGACCCCATATCGTTTATAACTCGTTCCTTCAACCTGATGTTAGTGCCCATCGCTGATAAATCCGCTCAGCGCTTCTATGAAGGTGCATGGCTGATTTTTGCGATCTTTTTAACAGTAGTTCTGCTTAATTTGGTGATTCCACGATTCTACTGTAGGTTCATCTGTCCGCTGGGCGCTTTATTCGGTATAATTGATAGATTCGCTATATGGCGGATTGGCAAGAAACCAACCGAATGTGTCAATTGCAGATTGTGCGAACGCGATTGCGAAGGTGGCTGCGAGCCGGCTGGCAATATACGAATCAGCGAATGCGTCCTCTGCTTTAACTGCCTGGATGGCTGCCAGCATGAGGTAATCGGCTATCAGACAATTGCCTCTACGGCAGGTGAAATAACGAATCCGGACATATCGCGCAGAGGCTTTACACTCTCGCTCGTTAGTGGTTTATTTACAGTCGCAGCCATAAGGTTGGGCAATAAGCTGGGCAGTAATTGGTACCACAGAGTTATTCGGCCGCCCGGCGCGTTGCCGGAAGAAGAATTCTTAAAAAGGTGCATCAAGTGCAGCCAATGTATGCGGGTATGTCCTACCAATGTCATTCAGCCGGCGGGATTTGAAGGCGGATTGGAAAATCTCTGGACACCTGCATTAAATAATCGAATCGGCTCCAGCGGCTGTCAACTGAACTGTGTGGCCTGCGGCCAGGTTTGCCCCACTTCAGCTATCAGGCCGATTACACTGGACGAAAAGAAAGGAACAGGCCGGTTTGCTAAGGTCGGGCCGACCAAGATAGGCACCGCCTTTGTGGACCACAACCGATGTCTTCCGTGGGCGATGGATAAGCCCTGCATCGTATGTGAGGAGAACTGCCCCGTCAGTCCGAAAGCGATTTTTACACGCCAGTATTTCAGCACCATAAGAGATGGTATATTGACGGTAAAAGACGTTAGGGCCAATACCATAGAAATCATCGAAAGTAACCTTACACCAGTCAGCCTGGCTACTGGTGATTATTACTGTGTCACCGAGGACGGCCAGCGCCACAAAATCACGGCTAATACAGAAAATTCCGTAGAAATCTCTCCTGACAAAAAGTTTGGCCAAATCCCTGCTCCAGGCAGTAAAATTGAGGTTCAGGTCCGGCTGCAGCAGCCCTATGTCGACATTGATAAATGTATCGGCTGCGGCGTTTGCGAACACGAATGCCCTGTAAGTGGTAAAAAAGCAATAAGGGTCTCTGCAGTTGGTGAAACAAGAAGCGCCAATAGAGCGTTATTACTTAAGCGTTGATCTTTTTCGAGGTTCAAAATGGCCAGCGCAAAGCAAAATAAAATCGATAGAAGAAACTTTTTGAAAGCGGTGGGGACCGCAGGTCTGGCAGCCACTTTAGCCCATGCTCAAACAGCGAGCCAAAGTGAGGTAAAAAAACAGCAAAAGGCGACATTGCCGCAGGTGCCAAAACGAAAGTTGGGCAAAACTGGCATCGAGGTTCCGTGTTTGGCCCTGGGGACAATATTTGATGCTCTCGAGAACCAAACCGTTCTGAGAAATGCTGTTAAATGGGGCGTGACCTACTGGGACACCGCACCTGACTATGCCGGTCCGAATAGCGAGCTCGGGATAGGTAAATTCATCGCGGACAACCCGAAAATCCGAAAGAAATTATTTATTTCTACCAAGGCCTCAGATGCAACCAGCATAGCGGATGTGGAAAAAGCGCTTCAGACCTCTCTAAAGAGATTAAACACTGACTATATTGACCTGTACCATATCATGGACCGTGGGGTTCGTCCGGGCTTTACCGGCCATGGGTTGTCGGACCCTGGCCAATTAACAGATGAATTAAAGCAGTGGGTCCAAAGTGCCAAGAAGCGAAAGCTGATACGGTTTTTTGGCTTTCCTACGCACAAAAATATTGCCCAATGCCTCCTTGCAGCCGCTAAACTTGACTGGATCGATGTGATAATGCCCGTCTACAGTTTTCGGTCAAGGCTCGATGATAAGATGCAGGCTGCCGTTGAGGCATGCCATAAGGCTGGCATTGGCCTTATCGCTATGAAGATTCAGGGATATCCCCAGGAGCTTAAGACCGAACAGGAGAAAAAACTCCTCGGGCACTTCCGCAAGCGTGGTCTTACCGAAGTACAGGCAAAGATAAAGGTTGTACTGGCCGATGAAAGGTTCAGCTCTGCTTGCATAAGGATGGAAAATGTCGCTATTTTAACCGAAAACATCTCTGCGGTGCTGGACAAAAGCAAACTAACTGAGGCGGATATGGCGGTTTTTGATGAATATGCAAAGGCGACCTGCAGCAGCTATTGTGCCGGCTGTGCATATATTTGCGACTCGGCTCTGCCAGATGTGCCTTACGTCAGTGATATTATGCGGTATCTAATGTACTATAATAGTTACGGTGACAAGGCCAGAGCAAGGCAACTTTTCCCCCAGATTCCCGGCAGTGTAAGAGACAAATTGCTCACCATTGATT
>JBHIDV010000153.1:0-6881 GCA_046760285.1 Sedimentisphaerales bacterium | reverse complement strand
GTATAGATTATGAAGGCTAAAAAGTTCGACTGCGTTGAAATGAAACGACGCGGCTCAAAGTTGGTTCACACGCAGGATGAACAAAAAAATCGCAATCATAATAGAACGGGCAAATATAACCCTTGGCGGCGCCGAACGTTCGGTTTTTGAGCTGGCAAATGCTATCTCGAAACTTGGCCCCGAGGTGGACATACTTGCCGCAACCGGCAGCCCGCCGCTGGTGAGTCACAGACGGACCAAAAACATTCATATCCTATGTACCAACAGCTTCGGCAAACGCACTTGTTACTTCACATTTGCAAAAGCACTAAGAGAGCATTTAGCCAAAAATCATTATGACGTAATTCACAGCGTCCTGCCCTTTGATTTTGCAGATATTTATCAGCCACGCGGCGGGACCTACGCTGAATCGGTCCTACGTAATGCGGCCAGTTATCAAAACAAATTCATAGAATCTTATAAGAAGCTAACTGCCTTTGCTAATTTTCGTCGGACCATACTCCTGCGAGCCGAAAAGAAACTATGCAAGCAGCCTAACGGACCAATAATAATTGCAATCTCGCAATATGTCGCCAAGCAGTTCAAACGACATTATGCTGCTGGCGATGATCGCATTGTGGTCATACCTAACGGCATAAAAACATATCGAAAAATTGATACAAGTAAAGCTGATAGGCTACGCTCACAAATACTGAACCAGTTAGGGCAAGAGACAAGGGACGAGCCGGCCTTTTTTCTATTCGTGGCCAACAATTTCAGGTTAAAGGGCCTGGCCGTTTTAATAAAAGCAATGCAATTAGCAGCGAACCAAGGAACGCCCCGGCCCGGTTTTTTAATTGTCGTAGGTAATGACAGAGAACATAAATACCGTCGGCTTGCAAATAAACTTAATATCCACAAGAAGACCATCTTTTTAGGGCCCATCAGGTACATTCAAGACGTTCTGTCCATAAGCGATGTCGCCGTTCTGCCTACTTTCTACGACCCATGCTCGCGGTATATTCTCGAAGCGCTGGCAGCATACAAGCCCGTGATAACCACCAGCTTTAACGGTGCCACCGACTTATTCGTTAATAACCGACACGGCAAAGTCATCGATTCACCTGAAGATGTCCCCGCATTGGCAGAAGCTATTAGTTATTTCACAAATACAGAAAATATCCGAAAAGCATCCCAGGCGATTGCGGCGGATAATCTCAAAGAAAAAATCTCCATCAGCCGGGTTGCCAAACAGCTAATAAATGTTTATGAATCTACATTGCAAAAGAAAGACCAAGAACGTCTAACAAAACCAAAGATGGGATGAATAAGCAATATGAACGTCATTCCGAGCGGAGCCAAAGGCGGAGTCGAGGAATCTGATAAAGGAGCTTTTTAGCAGACCCCTTGACCCTTCGGCTGCGCTCAGGGCAAGCTTTTTTCGCTCGGGGTGACGATTAAAAGGTTTTGTTACAGGTTCTAAGAATAATGTATGCGAATTTTATATTTGTAATCATAATTGCTTACTTGCTTGGCTCCATACCTTTTGGAGTCCTCATTGCTAAAGCACGCGGCAAAGATTTGCGCTCGATAGGCTCAGGCAATATCGGCGCCACCAATGTTGCACGTGCACTCGGCAGAAAATGGGCCTATCTCTGCTTTCTGCTGGATGTGCTGAAAGGCCTGATTCCAATGCTGGCAATAATGCCATTTACCAAACCTTTATCCAGTCAATCATACGCTGAAAGAATTGTTCTGCTCTGGTTATGGCTGGCGGTAGGCTGTGCCGCCATTCTGGGCCATATCTTGCCCATATATCTGAAATTCAGGGGCGGCAAAGGCGTCGCCACCAGCCTCGGCGTAGCACTGGGCCTCTGGCCGTATTATACAATTTGCGCCTCGTTTGCCATTGCAATTTGGGCCGTAGTTGTTTTGATATGGCGGTACGTTTCATTAGCCTCCATCACCGCTTCGGTTGCTTTTCCACTACTACTGATTTTGGCGATAATCCTAAGGCCAAGTTGGGATTTTATCAATCTATGGCCATTACTTATTGCGGCAACCGCAATACCGCTGATGGTAATCATCCGACATCGAGAAAATATAAAAAGGCTGCTCGCAGGAACAGAAAGCCAGGTCTTAAAAGCCAAAAAACCAGACAATGGTTAGTTAACAGTTACGCCTTCACAGACGACGAACCTACGCGAATAAACTACTGCTCAAGCATTTCATCGGTCAGCATACGCACCTTGTCGTCCGCTATCAGCTCACCAGTAGTCTTATCCCATCTTCGTGTACGATAGCTCAGACGGTGGTCTCCGTGACAGTCAGTGCAGTACTTTTTTCCATGACCGAGCTTAGCCGTTGGATGACAGCCCTTGCAAGATGAATTTATTCTTTCTGCTGGGTACATAATATCTGGGGGCGTGATGTTATCCTCGTCGTTACAGTGGGCATCAGATGAACCATGGCACCTCTCGCAGCCAATGTTGGCCCGTGCGTGCACGACAGCCAACTCCTCGTCCTCGTAGTTTATATGGCACACATGGCATCGGCTGTTATCAGCTACGGGGCCATCCGGTTGGTCATATTCGCCGATGGTGTCACCATCCTCGAGCAGTAACAGCGGCTCCTCCTCGGCCTGCTGCCTGCAGGTAGTCACCAGAACAACCACGGTTCCCAACAAAAGCATAAACAAGCAATATTTGACTTTCATCAGCCTCACTTTTCTACACGTATTCCCAGTCTTTTAGCCACTGGTAGTTTGCTGGCAGCTTGGCCCACATTTCACTGGTAGCTCGTTCCAGCTGAGCCGTTTCTTTCAGGTCGAGCTGGCGACGTTCCTTGATGGCCTTGGCCATGTTGTCGACTTGATGTACGCTGATGAGTCCTGGGATTGGTGCGGTGATAGCAGGGTTGCAAAGGATATAGCGGATGGCTAATCGCGCGCGGCGGTTGTCTTCTTCAGCATAAGGGTCGTCAGGCGCACTACTACCCTTAAATAGCGAGTTGCTCGCAAAGGGCTTGATGCCAAAGACGCCTACATCGCACCTTTTGACCGCATCAAACAGGCTGTCCTGCCGCGCGACTTTGCTCTTGGCGGTGTAAGGAAACAGGATTACTTCAATCTGAGCAAAGTACTCGATCATAAACTTCAGCCAGCGGCGGTCGTGTGAAGAGATGCCGACAAATCGGGCCTTGCCCTGCTTCTTGGCTTTCTCCAGAGCCGCAACTAACTCACAGGAGGTGTTGAATGAGTGTCTGCCGCCAGGCTCGTAACACGTGATACGCCACAAATCGGTGTACTCTTGCTTCGATTCTTTTAAGAGCGAATCGAGGCTTTCGGTCAGCTTCTTAGCGGTGCGATATTCTTCTTCGCGGACCTCCCGGCCACAGTAGGACAAAGCCATATACATCTTATCGCGCCGTCCAGCCAGAGCTTTGCTATAGGCAAGTACCTCAGACCTACTACATGCGTCAATGTAATTGATGCCAACGTCGATGCACCGGCTAACTACATCGTAGCGGTTCTTCTCAAAGTTCTGGTTCATTACATTGATGCGCTTCCAGTGCCCACCCAGGCACACAGCGGAGACCCAAAGCTCGGTCTTGCCCAGCCGGCGATACTCCATATCCGCATTGTAACTCGGTGTTTTCCTGATAGCTGTCGCAATCTTGTTGAAAGCATGTCCCTTGTCTGCCAATGTACCAGCAATCGCCCCCATAGCCATCACAGAAGTATTACGGATGAAAGCCCTTCGTGAAAGTTTACTGTTGGTCATAATATTGCTCCCTTGCCTACTAACTCAATATTTTGCCGAACCCGTCTATTTACTGAGAATCGGGATCAATACAATATTGCGGTATTCTACGCCGCTGCTGCTCGCCTCAAAGCCAATTTTCCCGGGTATCTGCTTGCAGCCCACTGCTGTGGCTCGAACCATGCTGTTGACCTTGACCTTAAGCTGTCCCTTGTTCAGCATAATCTCGCATTCATTCCAGAACTTCTCAGGCATCCTTCTAAATCTCGCTGTGTCCCTGTGTCGGACCAATTTCAGCTCAAAGTCCGCCATACCTTGCACTTGGTTGAAGTCGTCGCCCTTGCCGCTAATGCGGATACCCCTCGGCTGAGGTTCTTCGGCGGCTGTCAGGCACAGCAGCAGGCCGCTTTCCTGCTCACGCAGCCGGCGGTACTGAAACCGCAGCACGTAGTTGGTGTAACTGTCGTCTGTGCAGATCCACCCCCGACTACTACCTTTGTCTACGAGCACGCCGTTCTCTACGCTCCATGCGTTTTTCGTCCTGGCGCCGAAAAAGGCCCAGCCGTTTAGGTCCTGGCCATTAAATAAAAGCTTGGCCTGATCGAAGTTTATATTGAACTGCTTTATGTAAATGTCCTTGAACTCATTCAAGAACGGCCCCTGGCCGGTGTGAACCTGAAGACCTAACAGGCCTTGCCTGCGCGCGTCACGACCATTATCGATGAATTCAACTACTGGCCAGCCATTGACCCGGTGGATAATATGGGAACCACGGGCGACGATTGTATATTGATTCCACTCGGAGGACCTGTAGTAGTCGACCTCATCCAGCGCTTGCCTGTCTGCCACCGACCAAACACGTTTTCCAGAAGCTTGCTTTGAATCAACCACCACGAATTGGCTGGGCTGGGCACCGGGCTTTCCCCAATTGTAGAGGCTGCCCATCCATCCTTTGGCAATGTCAGATTGATACCCTCTAATGGTCCATCTGAGTTGCTGGCCGGTCCTGTCCATAGCTACAGGCTCAGCACGGTAGTCGATACCGGAGTTACCCTGCGTGGAACGGACTTTCAGACGCAGCTCGAAATCTCTGACCTTTCCGCCTTGCCAAATGAGGTACGAGTGGTTCTTCACACGGACACCCGGCTCCACCTGGGCGACGATGGCCCCATTCCTGACAGACCAGAATCTTTCGTCGCCGTCCCAACCGGTCAGGTCCTTGCCATTAAAGATTTGCAAGAATCCCGCTCTGGTCCGGCCTGTACCTATTTTGTCATCTCTGACCACCGGTCCAAACCCGACTGATAACATCAATGTGACCAGACCACCAATCGTGAGCGATTTGCTCAGCATAATTTTCCTGTGAACACGTTGTGCAACAATTTACTAACTCAAACCGACCGATTTATACTGTCATCCCTGCGGGAAAAACCATCCCCAAAGCCTTCGGCTTTGAGGCTGCCACCCAATAAAACTGAAGAACGTGTGGCAGCCTCAAGCGAAGGACTTCCGCGAAGCGAAATCCAAGCTTGGGGATGGCCGTACCTCGCTGGCCTAAACCACTTGCCACTGACGCAGCCAGGCGTACTCTTTCGGCAGCGCCGCCCAGCGCCGGTCGGTAAAGCGCATAAGCCAGTCCTTGTCCACTGCCGTCTGTCCAAGCGGACGCGTATATGAAGCCCGGGCAGCATTCTCGACCTCATAGACGGTCGATAGCCCAGGTATTACAGCCGTAATAGCATCGTTCAAATTAAGAATGCACTGAAGCGTGAGTCTCGCCAGGTCGTTATCTTGCTTGCTACCCACGCCTAATTTCGGCTGGCCGTAGCTCTGGAAGAGATTGCCGCCGAAGAAAGGTTTTATCGTTATCAGCCCCACATCGTGCTCACGCAGCGACTGGAAAATGCTCTTCGTCTGGGGCCCATAGCGCGGCACATTGACCTCTTCAATATTATCCATCGTAGCAGCCTTGCCCCCTTCTTTGGTCTTGGCGGTGCAGGGAAAGATGAACATCTCGACTTCGGGGTACTTTTCGATAATATGCTGCGCCCAAGGCCGGCTGTGGCTGGAGATGCCGAAATGCAGTACCTTCCCAGCCTGATGCAGCTTCTGGAAGGCCTCGATCATGGCCTCTACATCGGCGTCTGTATTGGTCCCGTCCATCTTGGCCTGTACACGCCAGATATCAAGGTAATCGGTCCCTATATGACGCAAGCACTCTTCGACATTGTAAATCTGCGACTTGACGTTGCAGTACTCATCTCGTCGTGGCGATAGTTTAGAGTCATCGGCCCCTACAATCATTCTCTCCCGGCGTCCTTTTAGTGCCGCACCGTAGCACAGACACTCTTGGGCGCCGGTAATGTCCAGATAGTTCATCCCACAATCTATAGCCTTGGAGACGACCTCAGTGCGGTTCTTGGCAACATCATCGGGTACCTCTTCCTTGACGAATTTGCCCCACCACCAGCCGCCACTGCGGTCCCTCCATGGAGCCCGCCAGTGACCGCCCAGGCTGATTTCAGAGATTATAAGTTCGGTCTTGCCCAGTCGACGATAGCCCATTTTCGGGTTGTAATTCAGAATCTTTGATGTATCAACAGCCTTGGTATTCCTACCGAGGCCATATTCTTTACCGGCCAAAACCCCAGTCTGCCAGAGGCGTATCCCAGCAGCCATCAGAGAAGCATTACGGAGGAAAGCCCTTCGTGAAAGGTTATCTTTGTTCATAATCACCTCCCAAAATCTGTATCATAATTTAATGCTAATATGATAACTTAAGGCAAAGGAAATGGCAACAATGTTTTTCACAGGAATGGGAAATAAAATAATATGGTAGGTGTTTACAAAAATAGGAGGGGGGCAGACCAATCCCAAAGTAACACCTGAATAGCAATCGATTTATTCTGCTATCTGCCCTTAAGTAATCCTCGGCGAGGCAGCCTCACCAATCCCTTCGTGACTGGTGCCCCCCAAATGACATTAGCAAAACCTTTCTTGGCTTTACCAGCAATCAAGACTATCTTAATCCAGACCTCACGCCTCCTTCTTGGCCCCCAAAAGGCAGGTCTGTGCATCAAAAATCATCCCTACTATACTAAGATGAAGTCGCAGGGCAAAGCAAATAGGATTTTCCTAAAT
>JBHIDV010000152.1:0-6901 GCA_046760285.1 Sedimentisphaerales bacterium | reverse complement strand
TGGATGCCAGCGCGCTGGAGGATGCTAAGATCGACCAGGAGATTCGCGTCCAGAATGCTTATGCGGCTTTTATCAACGCGCAAGAAAACCTGGCCGTCGTGCAGAACCAGGCGGTAAGTGATGTGAATGTGGCTGAGTTGACCCTTGAGTTCGCCAGACAGGATTTGGACCAGTACAAGTCAGGGCAGTTTCCCAACGAAAAGACGGCTGCCGAAAACGAAATAACTCTGGCACGAGAGGAGCTTACACGTGCCGAAGAAACGTTGAAATGGTCACAGAAGCTGTATAAAGAGAAATACATCTCCGAGAGTGAACTGCAGGCCGACAAGTTGGCCGTTACCCGCAGCAAGAACAAGTTGACGCTGGCAGAAAACGACCTCGATTTGCTGACAAATTTCACTTATCATCGAACTATAGCGCAACTGGAAAGTGACGTCCGTCAGGCTGAAATGTCGTTGGAGCGGACCAAGCGTAAGGCAAGAGCAGACGTAATACAGGCTGAGGCGGACTTAAAGGCCAAAGAGCTTGAGTACAAACGCCAGCAAGACAAGCTCAAGAAGATTGAGGATCAGCTGGCCAAAGCCAAGATTTACGCCCCGGCCGACGGAATGGTAATCTACGCGACCACTGCCCGAAGGAGTTTCCGTGACAGTCGAGAGCCGTTGGATGAAGGTGTCGAAGTTTTCGAACGGCAAGAGCTAATCTATCTTCCTACGGCTGAATCAACGATGGCCGAGGTGGACATTCATGAGTCGAGCCTGGAAAAAGTTCGCGAAGGACTACCGGCAATAATAACGGTAGATGCATTAGCAGGGAAGAAGTTTTTGGGCCGTGTGGGACGTATCGCCCCCTTGCCGGATGCACGAAGGATGTGGATGAACCCAGACCTTAAGGTCTATAACAGCGAAGTATACCTGGAGGATAATGACAGCGCTCTGCGTACAGGAATGAGCTGCAAGGTCGAGATTATTGTGGCGCAGTATGAGGACGTAGTGTACGTACCTATTCAGGCGGTTTTGCGGGTTGGGGGACAGCCCACCGTTTATTGCCTGCAAGAGAAAACATTTGAGCCCCGCAAGGTCGAAATCGGCCTGGACAACAACCGGATGGTCCACATCGTCAGCGGACTTGATGAAGGCGAGGTTGTTTTGTTGACGCCCCCGTTGAAGTCTGGTATACTTGAACGGACAATTCCGGTTACGGCTGAACCGAATGCCGCGGGCCGCACCAGTGAATCTATAGATCAGAGGGTTAGAACCAGGCTCGAAGAGGTAAACGGTATGGCGAGGCCGCAGACCGCTGATAGAACCAGACAAGACTCTGGACCCGCACGCCAGGGTAGGGACATCGAACCGGCTGTTGGTCAGCGGCCCAGACCGGTGGGATTGTCCAACCTCTCGTCTGAAGAAATGCAGAAGTTAAGGCAGCGTATCGAGAATATGTCACCTGAGCAGCGCCGTAAGGCAATGGAAAAGATCAGACGGAGATTCGAGAACACCTCACCGCAGCAGCGCCAGAGGATGCGGCAGGGTCAAGGTAGTGCGCCTCGTGGAGCAGGTCGCCGACCCAGGCAGTCGGCCCCTCAAAAGGAGCAGCAGTAGATGGAAAACGACCGCGTGGAGCAGCCAAATTCCGAGATTATCAGGCTGGAAAATGCCCATAAGATATACCGCATGGGCATGCAGGAAGTGCGGGCACTGGCCGGCATCACCGTATCATTCAAAAGGGGTAGTTTCTGGGCCATCATGGGTCCCAGCGGTTCGGGCAAAAGTACCATGATGAACATCCTTGGTTGCTTGGACCACTTGACGTCAGGTCGTTACTATCTTGAAGGCCAGGATGTGAGTACGCTTGATGACGATTCCCTGAGCGAACTTCGGCTCAGGTACCTGGGATTCGTATTTCAAAGTTTCAACTTGATACCTCAGTTGACTGTCCAAAGAAACGTAGAACTACCGCTCTACTATCTGGGCTGGGATTCGGCGCGTAGTGCTCAGCGTGCAAAGGAACTGGCAGAAGAGGTAGGGCTTGGCGATCGAGTGCAGCATCGACCCACTGAGCTATCTGGCGGTGAAATGCAAAGGGTTGCGATCGCCAGGGCACTGGCCAATGACCCGCAAATCATTTTTGCCGATGAGCCTACAGGCAATCTTGACTCGGCCACAGGTGAACAAATCTTAGACCTGCTGGTCAAATTGAACCAGCAGGGCAAGACCATTATCATGGTGACCCACGAGCCCACGATCGCTGAGCACGCCCAGAGTAGGCTACAAATGTTGGACGGCATGATTGATAGGATTGAAGACAGTTCCTCATGAGACAGACCAAGGTCGTTAGAAACATATTGCTCGGTATTGAGAATCTGCTTCTTCACAAGCTGCGGTCCTTTCTGACCATGCTGGGGGTGGTCTTTGGTGTCGGAAGTGTGGTCGCTATGTTGTCGGTGGGAGAAGGCGCCAGCAAGGAAGCGCTGGAACAAATCCGCAAGCTGGGCAGCAACAATCTCATCATCTCATCAATAAAGTCTGCGGAGGAAGAGGCCACCAGTACAACTCATTCCTATATGGCTATCTATGGACTGACTTATGACGACCATATCAGAATCGCTGAGAGTTTCGAAAATGTCAAACAGACCGCGCCGGTGAAAGTGATGCGCAAGGACTCGCGTCTCGGTGAGAGAGCGATGGAACTTCGCGTGGTGGGCACGACACCGGAATGGTTCAAGCTGGTCCCCCGGGAGATTCTCGCTGGGCGTGTACTCATTGCACCGGATGACGAAAAGCAATCTCCCGTGGCGGTGCTCACCGAGTTTGGCGCGCGAAAGCTTCTGGCGACTGAGCACACCATCGGCGAGACGCTTCGCATTGGGGGAGACCAATTTGAAGTGGTTGGTATTGTCAAAAGTGAAAGCGGCCAGGCCGGCAGTATTCAGATACCTGACCAGGAAATCGACGTCTATATTCCTATATCGGTAGCACGCAGATATTTTGGTGACGTGTTCGCCAAGAGAACATCGGGTTCCCGAGTGCTGGAGAAGGTCGAACTACATCAGATAATTGTCCAGGTTGACAACAGCGACCATGTCGAGGCCGTAGCGGCTGGGATCGAGCAGATGCTGAGCCGCTTTCACAAGACGAAAGACTATGCGGTCAGCGTTCCCTTGGCGCTGCTGAAACAAGCCGAAGCAACGAAGCGGACGTTCAATATTGTGTTGGGCTCTATAGCGGGCATCAGCCTGTTGGTTGGTGGAATCGGAATAATGAATATAATGCTCGCGTCGGTGACAGAACGTACCCGTGAAATAGGCATTAGGCGCGCCATTGGTGCAAAGCGGAGGCAGATTATCTATCAGTTCCTTATTGAGACCACAGTGCTATCAACTATTGGAGGCATCATTGGGTTAGGCGTGGGAGCCCTTATCCCATTTTTGATAACGTATTTTTCCGGCATGCTCACCGTAATAACTTTAGAAGGGATTCTGCTGCCGCTTCTAATTAGCATGAGCATTGGCATTGTCTTCGGATTATATCCTGCTATCCATGCCGCCAAAGTAGATCCCATCGTAGCTTTGAGGCGTGAATGATACGGCGGTATCGGAGAATCAAGAAACCTGATAACCTGACACGACCCACGGTCCTTGCCTCTTGCATTGCAGGTATGTATATTATAGGTACTGAAATTGGCGGTATGTAAGAGATATGTATTCGTATTTATAGAAAAAAGAGAGGACATTTTTTTATGAAGGGCAAGCAAAACCAATCTCAGGGTAGAGATAATGATAATTTAGGGGACCCCAGCCGCGAAATATCGCGGCTGGGAACCCTAGTGAGGGGATTGCCGATGTTCGCTGCGTCAGCCCCGGAGATGCTGGCAAAGGAAAAGGCCGAGCTGGCTGAACTGGAGGGCAAAAGTATTTTGCAGCGATGGCGGGGGTATTTCGCTAAAACAGGCCCGGGCTGGCTTCAGAGCGCCCTCATTCTCGGCTCAGGAAGTGCAATGGCCTCGCTCTTTGCTGGTGCCTTCCTTCAATACAGATTGCTGTGGGTTCAGCCTTTGGCGATGGGGCTGGGTATTATTATGTTTGCGACCGTATCGTACCAGACTCTGTCCACTGGTATACGTCCATTTTATGCGGTGAAACATTTCATCCACCCTGTTGTTGCCTGGAGCTGGGCCATTGGGGCACTGCTGGCAACGATAATCTGGCATTTGCCGCAATATGCCCTGGCAGCCGGGATGACAGACGATATGATAAAAGCCGCTACCGGCTGGCAGCCATCATCAGCCGCAGCGCAAATGACGGCATTGGTTGTAATCGGCCTGGTCGTCTTGGGCATATCGACAACCGTGGTCTGGAGCTACAGCTTCGGATATAGAGGCGTTAGATTCTATGAACGAACCCTCAAAGGCTTTGTTTGGATGATTATCTTAGCCTTTCTGGTGGTGATTGTGCGCAGAGCCATTGCCGGCGGTATGCAGTGGGGCAAGGTGCTGGCAGGATTCCTGCCGCTTTACATTCCCACAGATGCGCGGGGAGCTTCTGTAGTGATGGCAGCATTCGCTGCGGCTACCGGGATAAATGCGGCTTTTCTTTTCCCATATACCCTGCTGGCACGGGGTTGGGACAGGCAACATCGAGGTCTATCCAGATTCGATTTGATTACGGGGATGCTGCTGCCTTTTTGCGTGGCCACGTCACTGATGGTTATCGCTACCGGCTGCACGATTTATAACCCTGAGATGTTTGCTTCCGGCTCAACAAAGTTATCGCCCACCGAGGCAGCGGCCATGCTTGAAGCCGCGGGGCTGAGCTTGTTCTTTTCACGAATCGTTTTTGGTCTGGGGGTAGTAGGGATGGCCCTGAGCTCGATTACTATGCACATGCTTATCTGCGGCTTTGCAGTATGTGAGGTATTTGGCATCGAGCCGGGCGGATGGCGCTACCGCTTGGCCTGCCTTATCCCTGCGCCAGGTGTAGCTGGTGTTGTGCTCTGGAAGTACGTAGGGCCGTGGATTGCAATACCGACTTCAGCGATTTGCGGGATAATGCTGCCCATTGCTTTCATCGCCTTTTTTATCCTTAACAACAGCAGCAGATACCTCGGTCAGGACAAGCCAACCGGCATAAAAGCCGGCCTCTGGAACATAGCTATGCTTATTTCGATCGGCGCCACGGTAGTCAGTATAGTTTACTATCTTATTTCACTGGTATGATGGCGCATTGTGATTATATCGCTCTTAGTTTATCTCTGTTCTCATAGATTTTCAATATAGCGTCAGCAATATCATCCATATCGCTTTTTGTTCCGAGAAAAAGACTTTGACTAAACCCTGCAACTTCCTCACACAGCTTGTCAGTTTCGCCGCAGTAATTTTGCTCACGGTATTTCTTGAGTCTCTCTTTTGAATAGATTTTCTGGAAACTCTTAGATTTTAGAGTCTGTTCAATTAAGCCCTCTTTATGCAGGCCAAATCCTTCTATTACTCCTAATCCCCACCCACAAGGAATCCCCTCAGCTCTTAAGGCAGAGAGAAATTTCTTGCGTGGTATGTTATTGAAGTGTTCTTTTTTATATCGGAAGGCGTACGTATAGTATACAGTTTTTGTTGTTCCTTGGTAATCTTTTCGCGGAACTATGCCGGGTATTTCATTAAGTCGCTGCGTCAAATACTCTGCGTTTTCGATGCGCTTGTTAACCTGCTGCTGGACTCGGTTTATCTGAGCATTTAATAAAGCTGCCTGAAATGAGGTAACTCTGTATTTGGTTGCCAAGATGGGATGTCCCCCTCTATCCCGTGGCATGAATTTGCCCTTTGGTCTTCCAAAGTTATGGAAGGAAAAACATCTATCCATTATTTCCTCGTCGTCTCCGAGAATTGCTCCACCTTCGCCACAGGTCAGAGGTTTACTGGACTGGAAACTGATACAGCCGAGGTCACCGAGTGTCCCGGCTTTTTTATTCTTCCATTCTGCAAGAACTGCCTGACAGGCATCTTCTATTACTTTAAGATTGTACTTTTTGGCAATAGTATTGATCTTATCCATATTGCAAAGGCCACCGGTAATATGGACCGGCAGAATTGCTCTGGTATTTTCCGTGACCTTTTCTTCTATTTTGTCCGGGTCTATCTGGAAAGTTTGCGGGTCAATATCTACGAAAACCGGCAGAGCATCTTCAAGTAAAATCACATCTATTGTTGCCACAAACGTATAAGGCGTAACAATAACCTCATCGCCTCCGCCTATCCCCAGAGTGTGGACAGAAGTGTGCAGCGCATGAGTCCCACAGTGCACTAATAGACAGTACTTTGCTCCCATTAACTCGGCAAACCTTTTTTCAACATCAGAGACCGTTTTCCCGCCGAATCTTCCCCATCTGCCGCTGTTCAATGCAGCGAGAATCGATTCCTCTTCAGTTTTATCCCAGATTGGCCAGCGAGGAAAACGTTTAGTTCTAACGGCTCGGCCGCCCAGGATTGCCAGTTTGCCGGCTTTCTTAGTTATGTTCCCATAGGCGGGAATGTTCCTTGAGGCAACGGCAGCCAGAGAACCTGCCGATGCCGCCGCTATGAATTGTCGCCTTGTTAAATTGTTCTTATTCATTTCCAACCCCTTTCAATTGGCGTTGTCTGGCAATATGACATTTAGCTGAAGATTTCATTATAATCTCGCGCTGTGCTCGATGTTAGCGGAAAAATTGCCCCCGTGTCTTCTGTCGAAGACAGAAACGGGGGCAAGTAATTGTGCTTTATCCAGTTACACTGACAAAGGTCTTTAAATAACAAGAGCTCTGCGAGCTCGGCGTTCTCCGCGGTGAAAAACACAAATTGGCTTTGATTGGGTTTGTTTTCCCGACGTCTGCAACGGCTTTTATTTTCATAACGCTTTGTTTTAACAGAG
>JBHIDV010000151.1:0-6927 GCA_046760285.1 Sedimentisphaerales bacterium | reverse complement strand
CGCGGCTATCTGCTCAAAGTTGGAGCGAGCCGGCTCATGCGCGCCGAAGCAGGCCGGCGTGGCGTGTGTCATGGTCGTAGTCGTTACCAGCCCGGTGCTTTTGCCTCGGGCCTTAAAATACTCCAGCAGTGTTTCCAGCTCGCTGCCATCACCGGGATAAGCCATGCTGATCACACGGTTATTGACCTTCACGCCGGTGGCCAAAGCCGTCCCCGCTGCCGCAGAATCAGTTATGGGCGAGTTGGCTGCATAAGTAGTTAGTTGGCCGTTGTAGGGAAACAACTCGAAAGATAGCGTACCGGCCTGGCCATGGGCATACATTCCTGCTGCCTTAACCTGCTCGAAACCCATTCCATCGCCGATGAAGAATATGACGTTCTTAGGCTCGGCTTGTGCTGTGCTTACCAGGCCTATCGCCAAGCCGAGCACTAAAACCAACATTGCTAACATTTTTGTCGTTTTCATCTCAATTTCCTTTATGAAAAATTGTCAATATTAAGGCGGACCTGATGCGCGAATTGCCCCATACTCGACAAGATTTACAGAATATCCTGTTTATTCTGTCTAAAAAAGGATGCTGTGGAAACTCAAATAATAAGAACATCCGCATGTTTCCTCCTGCCTTTCAGTGCTGCGCAAACACCAAAAGGCATTACAATTATGCAATTTTCCTACCTCGCTGTCAAGAAAGTTTCGCGAAAAATCCTCCCCCCCGCTTTTGCGGAGATGACAGAGGCCTATTTTTTGTTAGCAATGTGCTGTTTTTTGCTTATAATCGAGCTTGTGTTTCGATTCGGTAACTATAAAACTTGTCCTGGCGCGAGCGGGGAAAGGAAATTTGTATGGCAAGGGACAAGATAACTATAGTCGGAGCCGGCAACGTCGGCGCAACAACCGCTTATGCCGCTGCAGCGAAACAGCTTGGCGATATCGTCTTGCTGGACATAGTTAAAGGACGAGCTTCCGGCAAAGCCCTTGATATTGCTGAAGCAAGTCCTGTCCAGCTTAAAGATTGCGATGTCACTGGCACCACCGACTGGGAAAAGACTGCCGATAGTAATATTGTAATCATAACCAGCGGTCTGCCGCGCAAACCCGGCATGAGCCGCGATGACCTGCTTACGAAAAACGTTCAAATCGTCAAGGAGGTCAGCGAAAAAATAGTTAAATATTCACCCAACAGCATCATCATTGTAGTTAGTAACCCGCTTGATGCGATGGTTTATACTGCTGCCAAAGTGACCGGCTTCGCCAAGAACAAAATCATGGGGATGGCTGGTGCTCTGGATTCGGCACGCTTCAGCTATTTTCTCGCGCGCGAACTCGGCGTAAGCGTAGAGGACATAAAATGCGTCTTGATGGGCGGTCACGGCGATGACATGGTGCCTCTGCCCAGATTTACCTCCGTTAGCGGGATACCCATAAGCGAATTGCTCGATGAAGAAAAAATCGCTGAACTAATCGATAGGACCCGAAAAGGCGGCACCGAAGTGGTAAATCTGCTCGGCTGCAGCGCTTATTATGCCCCTGCCGCCGGGACTGTTAAAATGGCTGAAGCAATCCTAAAAGACAAAAAAACTGTGATGTCCTGCTGTGCTTATTGCGGGCGTGAATACGGCGTCGGCGGATACTTCGTCGGCGTGCCCGTCGTTCTCGGCAAAAATGGCGTTGAAAAAATCATTGAGCTTGATTTGAACAGGTCCGAGCAGGCCGGGTTCGAAAAATCACTGGCTCACGTAAAACAACTCGCGGCGAAGGTTGACGGACTTTTGTAAGAAACTCATTACGGTTATTTGTTGTTGTTTGCCGAATAATATTATAAATTATTTCTTTTTATACATGCGTTTGAAATAGTAAGGTTAAGAATGGAATTGATAAAAAGAATCAAGCAGGCCGAACAACAAGCTCAAGAAATTATCGAACAGGCCAAAGCTGAGGCAGCCAGGCAGGCCGACAAAAGCCGCCAGCGTCGGCGTCAGCTCCTGGAAGAGGCTGAGCAGGAGAGGAAAAAAGCCACCGCAGAAGCCGTCAACCAGGCGGAGGCACAGGCCCAGCAGGAAGTTGAAAATCTTAAAACGCAAGCTGAAAAGCAGCGATTGGAGTTGCACAAAAAGGTAGACAGTAAAATGGCCGGTGCCGTAGCAAAAGTAATGGATTACTTGCAAGGGAAAACCCCCAGTACAACTGGAGGCTAAATATTTAGCCCCACGTTTTAGTGGGTTGTCCCGGAGGTTCATTATGGCCATAGCCCAGATGGCAAAGGTTATTATTGTTAGCTATCGCACGGAGGCCTCCGAGCTTCTGGAGGCCTTGCAGCGTGATGGCATTTGCCAGGTCCTCAATGCCCAAGAGGCAATGGTCAGCAGGGACTCGCCCGAACTTGCTGCCACGGCTCAGCGTCCCAAAGATATCGAAGAGCTGTTGAATCGGCTCGGAAAGTGCATCGCCTTTCTTAAAAATTATGCCGAAGCAAGAAAGGGTCTGGCCAGCGTTCTTTCGCCGCGGGTCGTCATTGATGAAAAGTCTTATAACGAGGTTGTTTCAGATGAGCAAATTCTAAAGATTGTCGATCAATGCCAGCAGCTCGAAGCATCCATAGAAAAGACAAAGGCCGAATGTGAAAGCCTCCACGGGACACTTCAGCAGCTCCAGCCGTGGCAATCTCTGCAGACGCCGGTAGAACAGATCGGCCAGCTTCAGCAGACCATCTGTCTGGCAGGACTGCTACCAATAGGACAATTTGAGCAAGTAGAGGAACAAATAGGCGAATTAGCCGGGGCAATCCAGCAAATAGGGACGACAGCCAACCGGTCTGCCTGCCTTGTTGTTTGTATAAAAGAAAATATCAATGAGGTGCAAAAGCTGTTGCGTTCAGCCGAGTTCGAGCCGGTCAGCTTCGGGTCGTGGACCGGTACCATAGCCGAATTGATAAAACAGCACCGCGAAAAGCTAAGCGAGGTAGAGACCCAATTACAGAACTACATAGAAACTGCCGCAGTGTTGGCTAAGAATCTGCTCAAACTGCAAATCCTTCACGACCACTATGAAAACTTGTTAAACCGGGAGCAGGCCAAAGATACCGCACCGGCGACACAGAGCACAGTTCTTCTGGAAGGCTGGGTCAAAGAAAGGGACTATAAGCGTCTTGAAGAAACAGTCTCGCGGTTTGGCGCTTCGAGTTTGACAAGAGTCGAACCGGCAGAAGACGAAGAGATACCAGTTGAGATAGAGAACAAGAACTACATCAGGCCGTTTGAAGTAATAACCCGTCTTTATGGTATGCCCCGGCATTTCGAGGTTGACCCAACCGTTTTCTTAGCGCCGTTTTTCGCTTTGTTCTTTGCATTGTGTCTGACCGATGCTGGATATGGTTTGGTTATGGTTGCCTTGATGATTCTGTTTGTAAGGAAAATACAGGGTGACAGGAAACTGATGTGGATGCTGGCTATATGTTCGGCTGTCACCATAGTTGCCGGGGCGCTTACAGGTGGGTGGTTCGGCAATGCTCACGAATATTTGCCCGCTTGGTTCGGTAAGCGGCGTGGAGAACTAATGTGGTTTGACCCCCTTGAAGAGCCGATGATTTTCTTCAAGATAGCACTGGGGCTGGGGTATTTGCAGATTATGACCGGCCTGGTGATTGCATTTGTCCATAATCTAAAGCAAAAAAGATATGTTGCAGCCGTCTGCGACCAATTGACCTGGCTGATTATGCTAAATTCAATTGTGGCTTTATTAGCAAGTAAGTTCGGAGTCATCTCGGGCCAGGCCGGTAAACTCTTCGGATATATAGCGCTTATCCCTGCGGCTATTATCCTGCTGTTTAGTCACCGCGAAGGCGGCTGGTTAGGTCGAATAGGTATGGGAACGTATAACCTGTTCAGCGCTATATTTTATATGGGCGACGTGCTGAGCTATCTAAGATTAATGGCATTGGGCATGGTTACCGCCGGCCTGGCCATGGCCATAAACGTTATCGCCAAAATCGCCGGCCAGATACCTTACGGCTTTGGCTTTGTGGCAATGATATTAGTGCTTGTCGGCGGACACACATTTAACATGGCCATAAACGCTTTAGGTGCGTTCGTTCACACTTTACGGCTTCAATATGTGGAGTTTTTCCCAAAGTTCCTTATCGGCGGCGGCAGATCGTTCGAGCCGCTGTCCAAAGAGTATAAACATATTTATATTGTCAAGCGCCAAAAGTGAAGTTTAGCCGTCGCCGGCACGGCGACGGTATACGCTTTAGAAGAACAGAAATCGATAAATACGAAATGGAGGTCTAATAATGGATGGTTTGACATTAGCTTTGATTGGTGCGGGGATGGCGGCTCTGTTGGCTGGTATCGGCTCAGCCATTGGGATTGGTATTGCTGGCAGAAGCGCGACCGGCGTACTGAGCGAAAAGCCGGAAAGATACGGGCAGATGTTTATTATGGTGGTTCTGCCCGGTACGCAGGGTTTTTATGGCTTCCTGGCGGCGTTTATGGCCATGCTTAACCTTCACTTCTTTGAAGCAGACGTGCCGGTGCCACAGTTGAGTTTCACACTGGGATTGCAAGTGCTGGTAGCCTGTTTGCCTATTGCTTTTGCCGGCCTGATAAGTGCCATCTTTCAGGGCAAGGTTTGCGCAGGCGGGATCCTGATGGCTGCCAAAAAACCGGAGATGGCCTTTAAGGCCGGAGTCGTCTACGCCGTTATGGTCGAAGTGTACGCTGTTCTGGGCCTGCTGGTGACGATGTTTATGTTACTATTCGGCATAAGTTGGCCTTAATGCGCCAAACGCAATACGAGATACGAGATTATGGAAGCTGAACAGGTAGTAGAAAAGATATTGTCTGAATCAAAAGCCGAGGCAGAGAAGATAAAGAACGTAGCTTGCGAAAAAGAAGCTGCTGAGCAGGCCAAACTCGACGAACAATTGGCTGAGTATAGAAAACAAACGGAGATTCTCGCTCAGAACGCTGCAAAAACAAAACAGTTGCATCTTCTTTCCGCGGCCAGAATGGAAATCGCCAAGGAGTTGCTAACAGAGAAACGAAAGATACTGGATGAGGTCTTTGCGCGGGCTCGAGAGCAACTGTTAAATCTGCCGGATAAAGAATATCGCCAGCTTATGACCGACCTGATGCTCAAGGCGGTCGAAACCGGCGACGAAGAGGTCATCGTTGACAAAAATGAAGGTCGAATTGACCAGGACCTCATAAATCAGGTTAACGAGCAACTGCGCGAGAATTTGAAATTTCAATCTTCAAATTTGAAATTATCCGACCAGAGGCAGGACCTGGGAGGAGGTTTTATTTTAAGACGCGGCAAGATAAAAAATAACGTTTCATTTGAAGTACTATTAGCTCAAGCACGAAGAGAGCTGGAAATTGAATTAGCAAAAGAACTGTTTAGTGAATAACATTCAGTAATCAATAAACAAAGGTGAGGAAAAGGAAATCAGGTTATCAGGAAATCAGGGTGCAGGATACCAGGAAGTCAGGACATCAGGAAAAGCCTGTAGCAGGCTTTGAAAAACTCTGGGTCTGGCAGAAAGCACATAAGCTTATGCAGGAAATTCACAGATTCTGTAGGACACTACCCAGAGAAGAAAAGTTTAAGTTGAGAGATCAGATTGAACGTTGCTCATCATCAGTATGTGATAATATTGCCGAAGGCTATACTGCATATTACTATAATGATAAAATAAAAGGATTTAACACGGCAAGAAAAGAGGCTGGAGAGACACAGAATCAGATACGGAAATTATCAGGCAAACGTTATTTAGCTTATGGACAATCGCAGAAGTGGGTAGAGGAATATGAAGAAGTTATTCGAGGCATTAATGGTTATACGCGGTATATCAGAAAGAAGAAAGCTGCAAAAAGATAAAAATATCCCGGTACCCTGATGCCCTGATATCCACTACCTGATATCCTGATAACCTGGTAACCTAACATAATGTTGGCTATAAAACAAACACAACCCGTTATCGATTTCTACACCTACCCGCCTGTTGGTGGTGACGACTGGCGATATACATTCCAGACCGCTCAGGTTCGGGCTCTGGAGATGCAGATGCTTACCAGAAACGCCCTTCTGGATATGGCCAATGCCGAAAGTTTCGAGGCCGCCGCTGGCCTTTTAAGTGCCACCGAATACGCCCTGCCGCGAGCAGGCAGAAGCTTCGCTGAGGTGGAGGATATTTTACGAGCCAGAAGGCAGGCGGTGCGAGAACTTTTTGCAGATTTGATGCTTGATGAGCCGATTGTCGAGCTTTTTAGAACGCGAGACGATTTTGCCAATCTCCGCCTGGCAGTACGGCGAACATTGACGGAAAAACCATTGGGAACCGATTACAGCAATGATGGCAATGTCCCACCCGAGCTAATTGAGCAAATATTTGCTGAGGCAGATGAGTTCAGCAAAATGGTATTTCCTGATTATGTTCAGCAAGCAGTAGAGCAAGCAGTCCTGGCCTATTACAAAGACAAAGACATCCGGCAGATTGATTACGCGATCGACCATGTGCAAGCTGAATATAATTTGAGAAGAGCGCGAGAGCTAAAGAGCATTTTTCTATTAGGACTTTTCAGAATACAGATTGATTTGACCAACATCCGTACCCTTCTTCGGCTGAAATTCACCGAATCACAAGAGCGTAACGTTTTTTTGCAGGGCGGCTATATTGAACTGGACCGGCTCCAGATGGGCCTGGACCTCGGCTATGAGGCATTGGGTTCATTATTTTTTGTAACGCCCTACTACGAAGTTGTTCAAGCAGGCGCCAGCTATCTGGCACAAAATAGATCTTTTTTGGGAATCGAGCAGCAGTGTGATGCGCATTTGATAGGATTCTTAAAATCAACCGTTATGATTACAGCCGGTCCTCAGCCGATTATCGCATATTTACTAATGAAGGAAAACGAAATCCGCACGGTT